>CAYWNG010001044.1:0-1500 GCA_964458685.1 uncultured Pirellulaceae bacterium | reverse complement strand
CAAGAAAGTCGATAGTGGCAGAGGTTGTCGCAGTGAAGGATAACGATTCGCGGCGAGCTTGAGAGGAGCTAGGCGATTGCAGAGTAGCCTTAATAGCGTCGGCCTGACGCTTCGGTCTTGAAGATGCGGCCTCGGTAGTATAACGCGAGAATGTTTGGGGACACAGCATACGCGAGTCAGTGCGTAGGACAAGAAAGTCGATAGTGGCAGAGGTTGTCGCAGTGAAGGATAACGATTCGCGGCGAGCTTGAGAGGAGCTAGGCGATTGCAGAGTAGCCTTAATAGCGTCGGCCTGACGCTTCGGTCTTGAAGATGCGGCCTCGGTAGTATAACGCGAGAGGTTGCGTTTGGCCGTCTGGATAGGCTGAAGAGAGTTTTATTGGGGAATCTACTGAAGCCAGTTCTAGATGGTAAGGAGTAGCCGAGCTTCTGGCTTGAGTGAGAACTTTTGTTTACGCTTAGAACTCCGGTATCGCTCGACGATGTGCGGCTTGCCAGCCACGGTGCTGAATAGCTTGCCGAAACTCGTGATGAGTTCACACCAAGACTCTGGCGATATTCCTAAATTTAATCGCTCGAAGATTGGTGGTGCATCCGGTGGAGTGCCGCGCTTGCCAGGCACTACGATTCGAGCTGTCCAATCCAGCAGTTCAATGTAGTCACGGTCGCTCATATTCAGAAAGCCAAGATCGCTGCATCGATAGCCTGATTGGTTTGGCTTCACCTGTAGAGCATCGCGTAGCTCGTGGATCTGTACCGGTACGATCGATCTATCGCGAGCCTTGGATAGCTGCGAGACTTGCACTTCTTGAGCTTGCTGAAGTGATCCTGGTTTCAAATTTGACTCGGCCTGATCATGCTTGAAGTCATCTGCCATCGAAGCGACCATCGCTTGACTTGCATTGGAACAGGCTTCGCCGCCGACGAGCAACTCTGTTTCAATGCCTTCCTTCAGAGCTTGAATGCGACGTTGGATTGAGGTGTAATCACTTTGTTCAAGTATCTCTGCAATGGCTGCTCGAATTGGATTCAAATCGACGTAGGCAGCGCAGGCCAACAGCGAAGTTTCATCAAGAAGCCGTACGGCTTTGTATCGATTTTGCCACACCTTTCCTTTTTCATCATCGTCGCGGTTAATTCGCTGAGCAATGTTCTGGCAAAGCAGTCGCATCCACCACGATATGTCGCTCAGTCGAGAGCGTGTTTCGGCGAGCTTCTTTGGGTTATTGCGAATCGCATTGAGCTGCCCTTCGGTGGGCTCTTTCGCCGAGCCATCTTTGTTCTTGCGTTTCGGGCAGAGCATCAACCAGCGCTGAGCGACCTCGGTGTCGCTCCACTGCTGGACCACATCAGGCCGCTGCCGAAGAACCTGGTGGAAATGATTGGAGAGTATTGAATAGCAAAGAATATCGATCCCGAAGTACTGAGCCAGATACTCCATGCGCAGCTCGATCCAATCCTTGCGATAATCGTAGTTCCGCCCCGTCAGCTTATCATCGC
>CAYWNG010001043.1:0-1503 GCA_964458685.1 uncultured Pirellulaceae bacterium | reverse complement strand
CGCCCCATCAATTGTCAGGCTGGTATCCAACGGCCTATAGCATCCTGGTAGCCGGTTGCGAACTCTGGCCGAATGGAATAGCGACCTCAATGCCACCCGAAGTCAAGGACTTCTACATACAGAAGCTATCCCCTGAGGCGTTTCAGAAGGATCGGGTGACTTGTTGGTTTGTTGCCAGAATTCGCTCAAGGCTTGCACAAGCCTACGGAGCTCATTTCATGGCCCTGCAAAGTTGGCTCGCCGCAGCCTATTTGCGATGGTTTTGATAGGCTATCAGACTGCTGCAAAAGTCGATTTGCCATGATTCCCAGGTTTCACTTTAGCTTCAACATGCATTTATTCGTGGGACCACTATGCCATCCGTGGTAAAAGTTGCAATTGGTCATGGCTACTGGGCTGCCTGCCTCTATCTCGCTGTTCTCATCCACAGCGGGAGGGCTGCCGAGAGAGAAATGTGGGTCTACTGTCCCGCTAACTTCCTGGTGGAAGCTGAATGCCAGCGTGTCCATAAGGTTATGGAGCAAGCGGCTCGGCTAGGCTACACGCATGTGCTCGTTTCCGACTCCAAGTTCTCTCGCTTGCATGAGATGGACGAGCGCTACTTCTCGAATATCGAACGGCTCAAGGCGAAAGCTGCTGCTCTCAAGTTAGTCTTGGTTCCGGCGTGTTGTCCAGTCGGCTATTCCAATGACATCTTGGCGCTGGATCCAAATCTCGCCGAAGGACTTCCGGTTCGACAATCGCTCTATCAAGTCCAAAACAATCTGGCTGTGCATGTACCTGACCCAAATGTAGCGTTGCCAGCACTTACCGAGCGGAAGAAATGGGGCTTCATCGATGACACCTTCGTTCAGTCTGATGACGGCCTGATGGCTGCGGCTCCATTCGGTGCGCATGCACGCGTGATGAAGACTATCAAGACGCAAAAGTTTCAACAGTACCACGCCTCAGTCTGGATCAAAACGGAGGACTTTACGCCACAAGTCGAAGTGAAGGTACTGAATGCTCAGGGGGATAACCTCAATTACACCTACTTAAACAACAAGCCTACGCAAGACTGGACTCAACATCATGTGACCTTCAATTCACTCGATAACAACCAACTAAACTTTTACATTGGCGTGTGGGGACCGAAGACCGGCAAGCTCTGGTTGCGTGACGCCAAGCTCGAATCCACAGGCGCTGTGAACTTGCTGCGGCGCGCTACCCCCCATTCGCGTGGAATGGATCGACGGTGACAAGTCCGTAGAGCTAAAGGAAGGCGTTGACTTCAAATTCTGGCAAGATCTCAAGCTGGGCACAGTACCTTATCCTGGTGAATACGAAGCATGGCATGAGCCGCCATCGATCACACTCAAGCGAGAACTGCCTGCAAACAGCCAGTTGCGGGTCTCGTATTATCACACGCACATCATTCATGAGAGCCAAGTGTGCGGGGCAATCAGCGATGCCAAGTTCGAAGAGTTGCTTACGCAGCAAGCCGCAGCGGTCGCAAAGCTGATT
>CAYWNG010001042.1:0-1503 GCA_964458685.1 uncultured Pirellulaceae bacterium | reverse complement strand
AGCGTACGTCAATTCGTTGATCGTTGTTCTCAGAAGGTATGGAATACGTTACATCGTACCTCCAACTGTCACTTGCCTGCGAACTTGAGGACGACATCAAGAATCTGCTTGCACCAGTGTGTTGGCCCAACATTCCCGCACGATAATCTTTGAAATTGCGGTCTGCTCGACCTTTGTAGGGCATAGAAATCTGATGATTGCCGAGACCAAAGCAGATTGCAGAGCCCAACCCTGGTACATGGTCCGATGGCGATAGCTTTAACATCAATTTAAGATCGTCAAACTTACCAAGGTATTTTAGTTCAGGCGCATTGCGATTGGCCATGTAATCGATGCGTCCAACCTTCATGCTCATCTTCCATCTTGGTTGTAAGTCGGGTGGAAGTTGTGAATCAGTCGACTTGTTGCCAAGGGCATCTGAATAATTGACATCAACTACGGCGACTTCATTTTTTTGCATCACCTGACCATCGTATTCGAACCAGAGCTTTTCTGGCGGGCTAGTATAGTAGTACCTTCCATCCTGAATCGAACCTTTCGTGGCGCGACCCAATGACATCCGCAGTACCTTCGCTCTCCATGGTCCTGACGATGTTTCGAGCTGATGCGGATGCGAATTAAACTCAGCAGAGGGAATGGAAGGAGGCAACGGTGAAACAATGGTAGCTACAGGTTGGTCGTCAACGTTGACTAGATGATATTGGCAAGGTCCTTCCGTCTCAACTTTGGGAACAGTAACGCTACAGTATGTGATGCCGTCACGGCGCTGCTGCTTGTCCGGTGGTTCTGTGCTCATGGAGGCTCCGTTGGTACGGATAGAATTGAAGGTGGCCATGTAAACACTTACGGACGAGTCGGTTTTGTCACGTATTTGGATACACTTCAACCAACGCCAGTCAGAGTCTCGTTCCGGATCGGTGGATCGAAAGCTCATCACAATCTTGATTCCTGTACCATCATGTCGGATGGAATCGTTACGTGCCACTTGAAGCGAATCAGTGGGCTGATCCAGAAATGCGTGTACGACGAGTGTGTCTTGCGAGTTTATGGGGACTCGCTGCAATTCTGGCACACGATTGGGAGACCACAAGAACCAAACAATTGCTAAGACTACAAAAGTACCTAGAGCGATCCAGCGCTTCATATTCGACGGTAACTTCAAGTTAGTAGGAGGCGTTTCAAACGGAAGCTTAAGCTTGGTCTGCTTGAGGCGAGCTTCGACTGATCGTGAGATATTCTAGCAGAGTTTGCTTCCTCCGCTGAACGATCTATATGTGGTGACCTATAGCAGCTTCTGACTTTGCATCGGACCTGCTTGAAACAAGCTTTGAACCCAAGCGAGAGCCCAAAACGGCTAATGGTATGGGCAGCAAAATCGACAAGACCATGAACCAAAGCGGATGGGGAATCAGGGCCAGATTAAGCCCTGCCATGATCAATCCCAGCACACCGTAGATAATTGCGACGGTCTTCTTGCTAGAGCGAGAAATCAGTCCCGTGACA
>CAYWNG010001041.1:0-1522 GCA_964458685.1 uncultured Pirellulaceae bacterium | reverse complement strand
CGCATTGTCTTCTCTCGGCGATTTCGAGCAATCGCCGATCGATGTCCATGTTCTCAGCGCCCGGTCGAGCCGAATCTAAGTAGGCGTGCCCGTCCATTTCACCACAGGCTTTCGTGCTGCCGACACTTCATCAGGTCGACTGATTTTGGTGGAGTAAGGCGCTGCATGCAGATGCTCTTGGTCTTCCTTCAAAATTGTTTCAAGAGCGGCGACGAATGCATCCATGGTCTCTTTGCTTTCCGTCTCAGTCGGCTCAAGCATAACTGCTTCAGGAACTGTCAGAGGAAAATAAACCGTTGGCGCATGAAAGCCAAAGTCCAGCAGTCGCTTGGCTATATCCATGGCCGTAAGACCACGATCCTTTTTCAACTGTTGAGCAGAAGCTACAAACTCGTGCATGCATGGACCTGCATGTGGAACAATCATCAGCTTGGAGATGCGAGCGCGGAGATAGTTGGCATTCAAGACTGCATGTTCGCTAGCCTTGCGAAGTCCTGTACCTCCCAAAGATCGTATGTAACAGTAGGCTCGTACCAGCACACCCACGTTGCCGAAAAAGCTGCGTACGCGACCGATCGAATCTGGATGATCGCTATCCAATTTGTATCGATCACCGACTCGTTTGACGCGTGGTACTGGCAGGAACGGTTCCAAAAAGTCGCGAACGCATATCGGTCCCGCGCCTGGTCCGCCGCCACCGTGCGGACCGCTGAATGTCTTGTGCGGGTTGTAGTGCATCATATCTGCACCGAAATCACCTGGACGAGTAATGCCGAGAATGGCATTCATGTTCGCGCCATCCAGGTAAATCAAACCGCCCGCATCATGTACCAGGTCCGCTATCTGTTTGATTTGCTTTTCGAAAAGTCCCAACGTACTGGGATTGGTGATCATGAAGACGGCAGTTCGCGAATTGACTTTCGATCGCAAGTCTTCAATATCGACGGAGCCATCGGCATTGCTCTTGACCGTTTGCGTTTCCAGTCCGATCACTTTAGCGCTGGCGGGATTGGTACCGTGAGAACTGTCGGGTACCAGCACAACGTTGCGATTCTCTCCGCGCTTGCGGAAATAAGCGATGGCTGTCATGAGAGCCGTCAATTCACCATGTGCCCCCGCCGCTGGTTGCAACGATACGGCTGGCAATCCTGATATCTCTGCGAGGTAACATTGAAGCTCGTGCAACAACTGCAACATCCCTTGAATGGAACCTTCGGTTTGCAAAGGGTGCAGGTCTGCGATGCCAGGCAGACCCGCCAGTCGTTCGTTGCGCTTGGGGTTGTACTTCATGGTACAAGAACCCAAAGGATAGAAATGCGTATCGACGGACATGTTCAAAGTCGACAGGTTCGTGAAGTGTCGCACGACATCGCCTTCGCCCACTTCCGGCAACTGGGGCGGTTCTTTTCGAACGGCCGCTTTGGGGAAGAGTGTGTTGATGTCGGTTTCAGGAACATCGCATACGGGGAGCGTATGGGCGCGTCGACCTTGTCGCGATAGTTCAAAAATCAATTGTGTGGAT
>CAYWNG010001040.1:0-1522 GCA_964458685.1 uncultured Pirellulaceae bacterium | reverse complement strand
GTACCAATGGTCGCAAGAACTGGTCTTGGCGATTCGATGAAGTAACTCGAATAGTACGTTGGACTAAGGCTCTTCAGTTCGTAGACATCTGGCGTTGTCCCCGCGAGCATCCGACGATCTTCTAATGGCTCAAAAGCTAACTGCATTTTTCCTAACAATGTCGATCGAGCGAAAGTCGAACGAAGCAAGTTCGCATCTGTGATTCGTCGTTGCCGACTAAAGCGGCGAGTTCTTTCGCCCGGTTGCTCGCAGAATGGTTGGCAAGATCGAATTCTCATGTCGAGTCAACTCGTTATGGCTTATGGATGACGAAGAAGAACTGCATCGTATCCCTGATACTGTTCGTAGCAGCGAGGGTTGGGGCAATGACAACCACCCAGTTTAGCAAATGTGAACCGCCAAGAGTATTGCGAAGTTAGGACAAAGCCAGCTTAAGGCAAGCTAACCACCCTAGCCCCTTGGCTGTGGCTGTTTGCAAGACAGACTATCGTTTCTTGATGCAGAATGGTTTAGGGGCTTTATCGTTGGAGGCCAGTTTTCAAGCCCGGCCACTTCGCAACCGACCATGAAATTTCTTTGAATTTTTTAGGGGAAAATGCAAGTAGGTAGTTTCTTTTGCTGCCGCGGTAAAACTATCTTAACGGTCCAACAGCAGGCTCAAGGTTTCATTGCAGTAAAGTTCTATCACCAGTTAAGTTGTGTGCCTTGCTTAGTGAATGTACTTTCTTCGAATTCATCCGTGAGGAATATTCTGATGCGTCACTCGCGTAACAAGACCGTGTATCAATCGAAGTTCCGAAGACTATGGCTTGCCTTAGAACGCCTTGAGCAGCGGCAATTGATGGCGGCTGACTTTGCAGATTCGTTTTCTAGCAAACTTGTAGAGCCAAGTTCGATCGACAAACTGATTAACTCAATTGAAGAACAACTGGCCATTGCCACTCCAACACACTCGTATAGCTCTGACGCTGGACCAGTGTCACTTGTTATTCATCCCGCAAAGATCGCGCTTCAATTAAAGGATGGCGTCGACTCCGCTGCCATTGAAGCGATGGGATTTGAGTTCGAACGAGGTATAGGAAGTGAGTACGGCGTCTACACCGCAGCAAGCGGATCAGTGAGCAAAGACGAGTTGATGGCTAGTGGTTTAGTGCAAGCGAGTACTTCGGTCTTTTTCGCACAAGCGACTCAATCCGAAGCTGTATTGTTGGATGAATTGATTGTGTCGTTGAAACCCGGTGTAACCGCCGAGGCTTTCTTCAAGAACAACCCTGACTTTGTTTCGTATGAGCCATTGCGTGGTACGCACGATCAATTTGTCGCGAAGGTTAAAGCGGGAACAGGTCCGGCTGCATTGGAAGTTGCCAACCGCGTCGATGACGATTCGCGGCTTCAGTTTGTTTCTCCCAATTTCTATCAGAATTGGCAAAAGTCTTACACTCCCAATGATCCTAGAATCGCGAACCAATGGCACCTCAACAATACAGGGCAAGGTGGTGGACTTATCGATGCCGATTCCGAC
>CAYWNG010001039.1:442-1526 GCA_964458685.1 uncultured Pirellulaceae bacterium | reverse complement strand
AAGCTGTTCGCTTCTGGGATGCCAACGATAGAGAGTTTCCATCGCACGAGATTCGTTCACAGTCCCTATATTTCAGTTCATCTCTCACAGCAGCTCAAGTTCGAAGCGATATCTGGAGATTGCAATGAGAAAACATATGAAGAACGGCGAGATTTATGCGCCAGCAAAACTGGACTTTCGAATTCCGAAAGGATTAGAGCTACGAAACACTTTTCGAACAAATGACGTCGAGAACATTTCTCAAATTATTTGGTCGCCAGATGGACGACTGATTGCAACGCCTGGACTTGACCAGCGCATAACCATTTGGAACAGCCAGACCGGTGAAGTCCAGATAATGGGTGAGTACGGTGTGGACAGCGAATGCGTCGCGTGGTCTCCCGATAGCCGTATGCTCGTCGTTGCTGAATCTTTTGGGAGTTTTTCCGTTTGGGATGTCATGAAAGGGCGAAAGATATTGAAACTTGATGACCGGCTACAAGACGCAAGAAGCGTTGCATGGTCACCAGATGGGAAAATCATTGCTGGGGCGGGATGTGAGGACGGTAGAGTGCTACTCTGGTCTTCGAATTCAGGAAAGACGAAATCAGTCCTTCGCGGGCACGAGCGCTCGCGAAATGGATCAAACGTCGTTGTCGCGTGGTCGCCAGACTCTGGAACTTTGGCAACTGCAGGAAGCGACGAAATCGTGCGATTGTGGAATGCGAAAACAGGCAAGGTACTCATCGAGTTACAGAGCGCCCTATTGATTCATCCTTACAACATTGATTGGGCACCGAGCGGAAGAATGTTGGCCATTAGTTGCCACGATCACAATGTCAGAATCTGGGAAAAAGATGGGAATGGGTGGTTAATGTACCAGTTAGAAGGCCATACAAACCCGGTCTCAAGCGTCTCGTTCAATTCTGATGGTCGTGTTCTCGCTTCAAATTGCGCTCACGGCGAGGTGACGCTATGGCGGACGGACACAAAGACACCGATCGGGCGATTCACGGAACATTCCGAGGGGTGGGATAAATTTGGCCAAATTGGTTTTCATCCTAGCGCACCCGTTTTGGCGACTGTGGGAGAGGATGATCGCGTA
>CAYWNG010001039.1:0-432 GCA_964458685.1 uncultured Pirellulaceae bacterium | reverse complement strand
TTGATGACTTATTAGCCGCGCAACCCGCAGTTGAGACCGTAGCCTACACCTCCGCCAAAATCGTCCTCGTCGGCGAAAGCAACGTGGGCAAATCATGTCTCGCAATGCGGCTTGCGGAAGATCGTTATCCCGATGATCACGAACATGGCACCACCCACGGGATGCGATTCTGGCCGATGGACGCGGAGAAACTAAATCCAGCGGCCCGTGCACCCAAAGGGCAACGGCGCGATGTTGTGTTATGGGACTTTGGCGGGCAGGATGAGTATCAGCTTGTGCATCAGATGTTTCTACACGACACGACGCTGGTCATGGTGCTGATAGACCCCACTCGTGGGCGGGCTGCGCTGGACGAGGCGCGAGACTGGAACAAGCGGCTCGAAAAACATCTCGGCAAGGACCGGGCCGTCAAATTATTGGTCGGAGCCAAGG
>CAYWNG010001038.1:0-1529 GCA_964458685.1 uncultured Pirellulaceae bacterium | reverse complement strand
TGCTCGCCCAACCCTTCATGGATTACTTGCCAGTGGTTCTTAGCGATAAAGTTAGCAATGTCTTCATATCGATCACCAAGTCGTAATTGATCGAAATCTATGAATTGAACTCGCTCACAAGAGGCGTCAAGAATGACCTGCTTCGCATAAAAATCCCCGTGGACTAAGTCATTCGCTTGCTCCAGTGAACTTAGCCCCAAGGTCAACTGCTCTGCAAGCGATTTCGCTCGAACAGCAAGGGAAGGAGCCAGCACAGCGATGTCGCTTGCCAACTCGAGCATCGAGGTATCGCCGCTTTCCTGATTGCTTGCCGATGGCATGCGAGAAACAACTTGTTTTCCCCGTCTATGCCAATCCGCTAATTCAGCCCCCACCTTCTCAAGCGTTGCTAATGAGCAATCTGGGGACAGCATCCATTGCGAAAGAGTGCGCCCGTTGATCCAGGAAGTAGCAATCGACGCGTAATGCGAACTGCTGCCGAGTACTTTGCAGTTGGAAAGACCAGACTCCACCGCAATTCGAATGCGCCAATCGGCATCGACATAGCCTCGATTGGTGTATGTCTTTAGCGTAAAGAGTGTGTGGCCTTGCGATACTCCGCTTGCAACATGTCGTCGCGCGGGTTTATAAGCAAGAGTCTTTAGTTCCAAGGGCTCAAGCTGGTCGACTTGCAAGATTCTGCGCAGGACTTTGGGGCGACCAGCAAGCGACATGACTTTTACGGCATTCTTCAAGCCATGATCGTTTGGAAACCACTCCAGCGCCAATCGCTTTTCTGGCAAGAGGATCGCACCTTGTTCGATTGCTGCAGCCGCTCGTGTCTCGCTGAACTTAGCCCAACTAGCGTTAGTCATCGCGGTCGCAACCAAGATACTTGGCTTGTCTGAATTTGAATCGCGCCAACCGATATCAAACAAACCGATGCAGCGTCGCGCGGGCTTGTATCTCAAGTAGTCCAAACGAGCCGCCTGAGCAGCAAGCCCCTGCGATTGAAGTACTTCGAGGACCTCGGCGGGCTGCAGAACAAACCCAAGGCCTGCAATCGCACGATCGCGTTCGCAAAGTGCACTATTTTCAGCCGACAGCATGGCTCGCCTGTTCTTTCGCGCGTGGTGCAAATTGCGACTCAAAGAGCGTTCGATAGTGGACACAACTCTGTAGCAGAGCCTGATGCGTGCCAAGTTGATATTGACCGTCACGTCCCATGTAGAGAATACGGTCGGCATGCATCGCCAACTCAAGGTCATGGGTAACCATTAAAGTGGTCCGACCTGCCGTGACACGATCTAAGGCCACCATGACCCGCGTTCGACTCTCTGCATCCAAACTCGATGTGGGTTCGTCCAGCAGCAGGATGGAAGTCTTGCGCAACGCGGCTCGTGCGATCGCCAAACGCTGGCTTTGACCTTGAGAAAGGTTGACGCCACGTTCACCGAGAATGGTTTCATATCCTTCAGGCAGTTTGCGAATGAATTCGTCAGCCGAGGCAGCTTGGGCTGCTTCGACAACTTCATCCAGTGTCGCGCTGG
>CAYWNG010001037.1:0-1536 GCA_964458685.1 uncultured Pirellulaceae bacterium | reverse complement strand
TTCGGTGGCGGCGGCTTTAGTTCCGCCATGCAAACTGCGATCAGTCGCTTTCAACAAGCTGGAGGCATCTTCGTCGCAGCCGCAGGTAACGAAGCTTCCAACAATGCTGTCGTCGCCAGTTATCCCGCCAACTACGATTTGACGAACGTGATCTCTGTGGCGGCATCCACGTCCACTGGAGCACTGGCCAGCTTTTCAAACTTCGGCACCAATGTCGATATCGCGGCTCCAGGCCAAAACATCCTCAGCACAATTCCTGGCGGCAGGTATGGCTCGATGAGCGGCACGTCGATGGCCGCGCCACACGTCGCTGGAGCGTTAGCCCTGCTGTGGGGACAGTCGCCAACAGCCACTGCCACACAACTGATTAACGCGGTCTACAGCAATACCGATGCGGTACTTACCAACAGGACGATTTACGGCAAGCTAAATGTCGGCAAAGCTGCCGCGGCCTTGAGGGGATCGCCTACGACGGGCGATACAGTTGCCCCCTTCGTCGAATCGGCTCAGTGGGTTTCCAACACTTCCGCCATCGATAGCGTCATCCTGGATTTTTCAGAAGAGATGAACGTCACTTCGGTAGCCGCGGCAATCACTGTTGCAGGTCCATCAGGTGCCGTTGCGGTTAGCAGTGTCCAAAAGTCATCGACCGATGCAACAAAAGTTGTCGTCAAGCTAACTAGCGCACAGACCGCTGGAACATACCGTATCGATCTTTCTGCTGAAGCTCGCGACCTAGCGGGCAACAAGCTGAACCAGGATCGAGACGCGACCTATGGCGAAACCACTCAAGACAAGTTCTTCAGCCAAACGACGCTTGTTCCATCAAGCACCACAACCTATTCGAGCGCTCAGAATGTCCCAATCGCCGATGCAACCGCTCGTCGATCCTCGGTGACCAACGTTCCAATCGATATTACCGATAGTCGGACTATCGCCAGCATGAACGTTGAGCTAACGGTCAATCACACCTATGTCAGCGACCTCCGCGTCCGATTGATCTCTCCCACAGGAACGGCAGTGACTTTAGTAAATCGTCGCGGTGGATCGTCCGACGACATGCGACTGACGCTGAGCGATTCAGCGGCAAGTTCCATCGCCAGCGTTAGCGGTGCGTTGTCCGGCACATTCCGCTCTGAACAAGCGTTGAGTGCATTTGCTGGTCAAAATACTAGAGGTCGTTGGACGATTGAGATCACCGACTTTGCAACCGCCGATGCGGGCACACTGAACTCGGCCAGACTTATCGTCACACCAAGCACCACGACTAGCTCCAGCGCCATTAACTCTGGAAATCAATCTTCAGGCTCAGCATCTCCAGGCTCATCGTCAGCAGCCATGGGTGCGCTTTGGCAACTGATGGATCTACTCTTCCGCAGGCGATCCTAATTGGAGCGACTTGGGTACCTCGTTCCAAGGCTCTGCCTTGGAACGCACTGTCTTCGAGGCTCCGCCTCGCGAATCATGAAAGTATCGAATTATTCCGCTCAAGAATAGTAATCTGACTCGCAACAAAATGCGTCCAGGCTACGAGAG
>CAYWNG010001036.1:0-1550 GCA_964458685.1 uncultured Pirellulaceae bacterium | reverse complement strand
GCATCGCACTCCAGCGCCTTAAGCTGGTCCAACTGCTCCAGTACCGGCGTGTCCAGGAACTCTAAAGCTTGATGAGATCGCAGCAGCCCATCGATTCGATCCCGCAATTCGGTATTAGCACCGCAGATCTCTGCTAAGAACGCTTCCCGCTGTGGTTCATCGGCGATCTCAATCGCTTGTTCGAAAATCTGTCGTTCGTTCATGGTCAAGAATTCGTCGAGTTCTTTGTTCGCGCGGCACGGTCAGGCTCAACCTTCAATGCGATAATGCGTAACCAAGTGCGCCAAAAATCTCACGCTGAACTCAAATTTCTTGCGAAGCAGAAATCTCCTGGTGCAGCCAAGCTCGCGCGTAGGCCCAGCGGCGATCGGCGCTGCGACTGGGAATCTGCAGCCATTTTGCGGCTTCTTGGAGCGTGAAGCCAGCGAAATATCGCAGCTTCACCAGCTCCGCGGCCTGTGAATCGACGATGGCAAGTTTTTCCAAAGCGGCATCCAGCGCCACTAAATCCTCGCGTGGTTCGGGAGCAGGTAACTGGTCAGGCTCGTGATCCTCACGCACTAAACCGCCGCCATGTTTGTGATTTCGCTTTCGCCTCGCGGCATCGACCAGAATTCGCCGCATCGCCTCGGCGGCGGCTGCAAAAAAATGAGCTCGGTTGTCCCAATGACTGTTTGCTTGGTCTCCTTGAACCAAACGCATGTACGCCTCATGGACCAACGCAGTGGCTTGCAACGTCTGACCCGCCGATTCCTGATGCAGTCGCACAGCGGCGAGTTTGCGTAGTTCGTCGTAGACCAATGGCAACAACTGTGCAGCCGCTACTGGGTCGCCCGAATCGATACGAGATAAGATTTGCGAAACGTCCGACATGGGTTCACGCGCAGGCGAAAGTAACGGGTCCGTTTACGTTTTGCTACGTCGCCGTCGTCCGATGCCCATACGTCGAGCGCGGAAGATGACGCGTTCATCGGCGGCGACGACGAAGCCGCGGCATTTGGGCGAACCGCACATGCACTCGATGGCGTTCTCGGCAGACCAAGCGTAGTCGATCGTCAGCTCTTCACCCTCTGTGATGTCGCGCAGCGAAATCAACCACAGACGTGGCAACCGCACGCCGTCAACGACTTGGTGCTTCCAACGATTCAGTTGGCAATTAGGGTCGCAGCTATGGTTGAGAAAACGGAACGGAGGTCCCGGTTCCAGCACCGCCTTGCCGCCCATATCGATGCAATAGTCAGAGCGATGATCGTTTGAGTGAACTTTACCGGTGACTTCGCCCAACACGGTGTCCGCCAAAAACGCAGCCTTCGCAAACAGCCCCCGTCCCACGGCTGTCTTGCGGATTTCGATATCACCGGCGCAGTCTGCAATGCTCATTCAAGCCCAAGGGTTCCAAGCGTCTTAAGGAGAGAACGCAATCGTCCACAGGCAAGATTCTACTCAGAGCGGGCCGAGCTGAAAGAACCCGCTTTCCTGTCAACGAAGGAAGAGCGGGTCTACATTGAGAAGTTGGTACGTATGTCGGTGAGTTACAAGCCGGTCACCGT
>CAYWNG010001035.1:0-1551 GCA_964458685.1 uncultured Pirellulaceae bacterium | reverse complement strand
TGTGTGCTTGCCTGGCAGCCCCTCAGTCAAGTGTGCAAGACGTTGGCTCCTCATTCCAATCGAATATCGAATTCAGTACGACTCCGAAGCGTTCAAAGTTATCGCTTACTGCGAACGCAAGAAGTCAAAACCTACTGCCTTCATGATTCTGCCGCAATCGGACGAGTTCATTATGTTACCTCCCTGGGCAGCCTTTCCGCATTACTCCGCATTCACAATTGAATGGCGAATGGGAGACGGCGAGTGGTACTTGCATGAATGGTTCCAGTGGTATGATAAACTTGGGCCTGAAGATAAGGTGGATTACCGCAATCGCTTTGCTGTTCCACAGGATGAGAGAGGATGGCATTTGAATTTTTGGGACGACTTAGACACGGGTGAAACTACTGATTTATAATCACGGTTTCATCGCATCCACGCGACTCGCCGAATCACTGCTTGAACTAGTCTTGAACTTCTCGCATCGCCGCCTGAGCACGCTATCGGAAGCTTTTCGAATTTGGATTTTACTCGCAGTGTCTGTGCAGGCTGTCGTTAAACGTATCAAGAGATCGAAGAACTTATATGGCTCGCAAACCTAGCAACATCGTATTCACATGTGAAGACTGCCATTCGAATGCTTGGCCTCGCAACGTTCGCAACTGGCAAGGACGATGTCACCGGTGTAAGAAAGCGTGCACATGGACTCTTACCGTCTTCTATGTCGATACCGAACGCGAGCGATCGGTGCTAGGGACAATTTCTTCGTTTCTAATTGGCCTTGGTTGGTCTAGGATGGTCTACCACACTAACACTCTTACAGCCGCCGCGATTTCGACCGACGTCGCCCGCTATCTAACCGAGACGCGACGCGACTTAAATGACCGTGTAACAAAATACGTACGCTTGCGACACAATCAGGAGATGCAAAAGAACGGCGCGATAGCTTGCCTGCATTGCGAGGCTACTTTTGTTCCAGCTAACTTTCCTTGGCATAGTGCAGGATACTGCTCGCGATTGTGCGCGACACAATCGGGGTTCAGCGATGTTGAGCCGGCCCGAGAAAACGAATGTACTGTGGGAACAGTATCCGTTCTGTGTGCAAATGGCCATCGCTTCAACGTACCCAACACCTTTTGCGGCTGTACACGACCATGTCCCACCTGCAAATCAAAGACCTTAATCCCGCAACATTGAGCGGAAAACTACTACGGATCAGAGGCCCCATTCAAGTAACTGAGAACCGAAAACGTGACGCGACAAAATCGATGCGTGCAGACTGGTTGCTCACGAGTAATCTTCAGTAACGAAAGCTGACCTTACCTTAAACAGCAACCATTGAGGCGAGATTGTTCACGGACAGCTTATGGATTGATTTACTTGGTTGAAGGAAACACTTCAATGTTTTTTGTACTAACCAAAGCGAAGGCTAACGCGAAGCTCCAACGCGCTTTTGCGACTCGCAATTTCGCGGACGCAATCGAAGCGTATCGCAAGTTGATCGCGAAAACTCCTAATGATCACGAGCTTTTCAACAATCTGGGAGTTGCCTACCTGGAATCTGGCGCACTG
>CAYWNG010001034.1:0-1551 GCA_964458685.1 uncultured Pirellulaceae bacterium | reverse complement strand
ACGAATCCCGCTAGTTTCCGCCACCGGAAGTGTTGCTATGGGCCGATCTGTCGCGCAGGTCGTCGCAGGACGCCTTGGCCGTTCGCTTCTGGAGTTGGGTGGCAACAACGCTTGCATCGTTACTCCATCGGCAAATCTAGATCTTGCGACTCGCGGCATCGTCTTCGCCGCTGCGGGGACTTGTGGCCAACGCTGTACTACGTTGCGTCGACTGTTGGTACAAGAAAATGTTGCTGATGAAGTGCTTCGCAGAATTAAGTCGGCCTATCAATCGCTGCCAATCGGCAATCCACTCGATGAAGGCGTGTTGATTGGACCACTAATCGATGAGGCATCGATGGAACGCATGCAAGCTGCGCTCGTCAAAGCCGAACAAGAGGGTGGAAAGATCTTCGGCGGGCAAGTTCTGTCGAGCGATGTGCCTAGCGGTGGATGTTACGTGCGGCCAGCTATTGTCGAGATGCCCACGCATTCAGAAGTCATGTTCCAAGAGACCTTCGCCCCCATACTCTACGTGCTGCGCTACAAAGAGCTTGAGGCTGCGATCGAATTGCAGAACTGCGTCTCGCAAGGACTATCCTCTAGCATCTTCACCAACGATTTGCGAGAAGCTGAAAAGTTTGTTTCCGCTTCCGGAAGCGATTGCGGCATTGCCAATATCAACATCGGTCCTAGTGGAGCTGAGATCGGTGGCGCTTTTGGTGGCGAAAAGGATACTGGCGGTGGTCGCGAGTCCGGTTCGGACAGTTGGAAGGCTTACATGCGTCGCGCCACCAACACGATCAACTACGGCAACGATCTCCCGCTCGCCCAAGGTATTCAATTCGGCTAGTTAGCAATGCTTGCCACATCCGACAGGCAGGAGTTTGACTTCCCCGGAGCGGCTTGGTAGTTTTTTATCCTACTGAAAGAACCGCGACGGACAAACTAATTGTTGGGTTCATCGAAGCGTCAAAGCACGTCCGCAGCAAAGTTCGATCGCCCGTCAGTATCACCGTTGCAGAAAAAAGTCCAAAGTGGTCAAACCCGGCAGGAGTTTGACCTACCCGGAATCATGAACTCCAAATCTACCAAATCCCATTGTCCGTCATGCGGTGCAAACGCCAGCCGATGGAAGATATGGAACACGCTGGGCCGCAGGTCTTGCGAGGCTTGTGGCGAGGCATTAGCAATTGATCTCGCCAATCGCTATCGTCTCATTCCAGTAACTGTCGGAATCGCAGTCGGAGTCTACGCTTGGTACATGTATCGCATTGTTGGACAACCACCAAGCGTCCCAATCGGATTGATGGGACTAGCAATTCTTGTGTTATCAGTCTTCCTTCAAGTGACATGTGTCAAGATTGCAACTGCCAAGATGCAATCCAAGGATTGAAAGTCTAGGGCACTCGCAATCAGCGCGGTGAAATAGCTTCGAACAAGCCACTACTCAAATTTGCTCCAATCGACTTCAAGCCTCGCTTCGAGCTTTATTCGTTCTGGAAAATCGAGACGAAGTTGATAAGAACCAAGTCCGTACACGAAGCGTTGTTGAGTGCTCACCTCTAACAT
>CAYWNG010001033.1:0-1552 GCA_964458685.1 uncultured Pirellulaceae bacterium | reverse complement strand
CTACGCGAGTGTAGTGGTTGACGCTGCCGGCCAAAGCAATTTGCTGATGGATCGTCTGGGCTTGCGAGAGTGGGACCCCGAATTGAAGAAGGCTGCGATTTGGACGTACTACAAGGGCGCCGAGCGCGGTGTTGGACGCGATGAAGGCGCGACTTTGGTGATGCAAATAGCAGAGAAGAAGGGCTGGTTCTGGTACATCCCGTTGCAGAACGACACGCTCAGTATCGGAGTGGTTGCGGATTTCAACTACTTGTTCACCGACCGCGAGACCAAAGATCTTGAAAAGATCTTCCTCCAGGAAGTCGAACGATGTCCGGGACTGATCCCCAAGATTGCAAATGCGGAAAGAATCGCCCCAGTCAAAGCAGCCAAGGAATACTCCTACCGCTCCCGTCAAGTTGCCGGTGATGGTTGGGTGATGGTGGGTGATGCTTTTGGGTTTCTTGATCCGCTTTACTCCTCGGGCATTCTCCTTGCCTTCAAGTCCGGTGCGCTTGCGGCAGATGCAATTTGCAGCGGTCTGAAATGCGGCGACACGACTGGTCGTCAACTTGGGGCGTGGGGCGAAGAGTACATTAAGGGGATGGAGCGCATGCGTCGACTCGTGTGCGAGTTCTATGACGGATTGAGTTTCGGCAAGTTAGTCAAACGCCACCCTCACCTCAAAGGCACCATCACAGACATGTTAATCGGCGACATCTTCCGTGAGGATGTCGATGCCATAGTCGCACCCATGGACGAATTGCGAGCCGAAAGACATGCCGAAATGGCCGCAGACGTAAAGTAAGCTGTAATTTAGCGGTATCGGCGCCAGCCGTCCGGTTTTGCATCGGGATTAAGTAGGAACTCGGGCAGTTCGCGAAGGATCCGGCAAAAAACGGGCGGTAAAAAATGAAACGTATCGCAAATAGAAGCAGATTCCCGCTGCTTACTGGAACAGCGAACCGGACACGACGTATCGTCCTTTGATCCGCTCCGCTTTATTTTTTGCCCCCCATTTTTTTGCCGGAGATTGGGGACGGATTTTCACCTCCTGCAGTGCAACTTGCAAGTTAATTTGTGGAGATTGCGGAGCAAGCTTTCAGCAACTATGGCTGTTTGTCAATCAGCTTCAACTCAACAACAAAGACATTCCCAAACCGATTTGGCTCATCTGCTTCAATCCTGATTCCGCTGCTTTGCATATCGACCTGAAACTCACCGAGTTTCGTCTTCAGTCGACCGGGCGCTCCGCGATAAAACAGCCACATTCGGTCCACGCGTGTAGTCCCCTCTGATACACATTGAACAACTTGCGCGGCCCACTGACGATGATCGCCCAGCAGTGGCGTGACAGGTTCGCTGTTTCCAGATGCGTCCGTAACTTGATAAAGGCCGTGCAACGGAAACGAAAGATACTCTGCAAAGTTCGATTCGAGCGGAAGGCTATGTGGGTCAGTCGAGTTTGAATTGGCCTCGATCAGGCCGCTCGAGCACAGCAGCGGTTCGCCAGGCTTGTAGCGCTCGTTCACCCACTGCGTCGCGGCGCGCCAGTCCTCTGCACGTAGATTAC
>CAYWNG010001032.1:0-1554 GCA_964458685.1 uncultured Pirellulaceae bacterium | reverse complement strand
GGCTTGGGTCACTTGGTAACATTTATGCCTCGCCGGTTTCAGCTGCTGGCCATATCTACGTCACCGACTTGGAAGGCAATACGATGGTGGTTACAGCTTCCGATGTTCCACGAGTCGTCTCCGTCAATGCACTCAACGAGAACGTCAACGCCTCGCTTGCCATTGCCGATAAGCAGATTTTCATTCGCGGCGTTGAATACTTGTACTGCATCGGTGCAGTCGACGAGTGACACCCGAGGCTGGAATAGACGCCCAAGCAAATGAATGCTCGCCTGAATGCCTCGGCGAGAGTTTTGGAGTAACATGTTGATGCGCTCTAGCAACTGCTGAAAAAGCAACCCGACGCATTAGCGAGTGAATGTTATGCACCCCTCGCTGACGCTTCGGGTTACTATGTCTCCACATTATTGTGCAAATCGACTTTTTCAGCAGCCTGCTAGAGTTCAGGCAAATCATAATCAAGTACTCTAAGTAAAAGTCATAACTATGCAACGTCGAGATTTTGTGCGAGCCACGTCAGCCTGTGTTGCGATTGGATCGATAGGAGCCTTCTTCAACAATGTCCCTTCGGCTTCAGCGATCGATCCGTTTGATCGCCCGAAACCAGGGAAGTTGCGTTTGAGCTTGGCGGCTTATTCACTTCGCAAGTACTTGTCGCCG
Source organism: uncultured Pirellulaceae bacterium (assembly GCA_964458685.1). GTDB lineage: Bacteria > Planctomycetota > Planctomycetia > Pirellulales > Pirellulaceae > Aureliella. The sequence goes on along the minus strand of CAYWNG010001032.1, from coordinate 894 downwards.
GCAAAGGGTGAAGCAAAAAAGATGGACTTGTTTGAGTTTGTCGACTTTAGCCATCAACAAGGGATTCCAGGTGTCGAACTAACTAGTTATTACTTCCCTGAACAAGTTACGATGGAATATCTGCTTAAGCTCAAGCAGCATTGCCACCTGCGCGGCATGACCATCTCGGGTGGAGCGATTCGAAATGACTTCTGTCAGTTAGATGAACAGAAGGTCGCCGCCGATCTGGAACACACCAAGACTTGGGTCGACCACTATTCAGTGCTCGGCGCGCCAGCGATTCGGATTTTTGCAGGGACGCAGCCCAAAGGGGAAGAGTTAAGTGTGACACTCGAGCGATGCGCGAAACATTGTGAAACGGCGGCCAAGTACGCGGCAGCAAAAGGTGTCCTATTAGCGCTCGAAAATCATGGCGGCGTAACCGCGAAAGCCGAAGGTTTGCTGGAGATTGTAAAGCAAGTCAACGCACCGGGATTTGGGGTGAATTTAGATAGCGGTAACTTTCAATCGACCGACGATCCGTACGCTGAGCTTGCCCTAATTGCACCGTACGCAGTGAACGCACAGATCAAAGTCGACATATCTCCTGGCGGTAAACAACAACCGACCGATTTGGCGAAGGTGTTGAACATCTTGCGCGATGCGGGCTACAGCGGCTGGGTTGCACTTGAGTACGAAGCCAAAGAAGAACCGCTGGAAGCGATCCCAAGATACTTGGATCAACTTCGCAAGCTGATCGCACTGGGCTGATGGTGTGTTATCTCTATTGCGCAGTTCGAAGGAAAAAATTAGCCGAAGGCGCTAGGGCGCTTTCCGCAGTCCACTCGCTTCTGACTGCGGTTAGCGCTTGCGTTTCAAACGGCGGTCCAAGGGAACTTCCATATTGGAATCCAC
>CAYWNG010001031.1:0-1554 GCA_964458685.1 uncultured Pirellulaceae bacterium | reverse complement strand
TTCAAATCCCACCGGCTTGCCCGGTCGGTACCTTAGGCTTCTCGCTAAAGCCGCCACCGTGCTCTCTTCAGCCCGGAGGGCGATACATCACGGCCACTGGAAATCAAAGAACTTGGTAAGAAGATGTGGGGCAAGAAAATGGTGGTCGCGAGCTGCAGACCTCCGAAATGAAGCAATATTTGCGAATTAGAAGTTCGAATGGAGCCTGATTCAACAAACACCAAGGTTGCCGGCTTGGGTTCACGACATCGATCGTCCATAATTGTAGCAGTGGAATTATCCGATCTCGAATAGGTGCAATCATGTCCACAACAGCAGACGATGCAAAGACGATCTACCTAACAGATTTGAAAGAGACTTTGGAACGCGACTGCAAGGGGCAGTACGTTGCAATTGTCAGCCAAACGCGACGTCATTACGTTAGAGCAACATTCGTAGAGGCCGCGATTGCGGCACGCGAGGCCGAACCAGATCATATCCCGTTTGTTATACGAATCGGTCACGACGCAGCGTTTCACATCGGAGCTGCGACAACGTGAAGGCTTGGGTCGATCAAGAAAACCGTGCGATGGTTGAAGTTTGCGTCGCCAATCATGCAAGATCAGAACGTCAGACAATTCATGCTTGGATTGACACCGCGTTTGACGGGCATCTCGTCATGCCAACATCCGAGATTGAGCGATTGAGCCTAAATGTACTTGCGGATACCGATGCCGTTCTTGCAGATGGAACAACGACTCGACTTCGTTGCTACTATTGCGTTGTCGACTGGATGAATCAGATCATTCCAGTTCAGGTCGTAGAAAACACTGGCAACCTGCCCTTAATCGGCACAGCACTTCTCTCTAAAGTTGACCTGCGAATCAACTATCGAACTGGCGTGTGCACCTTGTCATGAAGAATCATTACCCCCAGTCTCTGATGCCAAAGAGCAACTCTAGCCCAACACATACTGCATGATTTGATCTCTGGTGAGCTTAACATCAGGTTCCATCTTGACTTCGCCTACGAACACCAAGTCGAAACTCTTCAACGTTTTTCTAAGGTCAAAGCGTATTGGGAAAATCTGCTCAAGACTTCGATCAAGCAACTGAGCCAATTTCTGTGGTCCATGCGATTCAATCCAAGGGTCATGATATCGCGCGAGCGAGAACCAACTGCCCTGAATGTCGAAGGTAAGATTCAAGAAATGGTCGTTGACTGCGGCCCCAGACAGACTGAAATTCTGCAACAAAGCCCAAACCCAGCTCTCATCGGCTAGCTGAACTTCCGCCCCGATAATAAGCGATTCAAAGCTCCTGGGTGGCAGGGTTTCAATAGGCACGACTTCCGTACTGCTAACGCTTACGAATCGCCATACCGGTTGTCGCTTTAGATCTGCCACAGTTAGACCCGAAATCTCCTTTCTCATTTTTGAGTGCGCCATATTGAACTCACATTACCCCTTTACACATACCGAACTGTTTTCTTTGAATGCCCTAACGATCGTAGCACTGTCACACTCTTGCGACAATCAATACAGGCTTTCGAATCCCACTGGCTTGCCCGGTCGGT
>CAYWNG010001030.1:0-1565 GCA_964458685.1 uncultured Pirellulaceae bacterium | reverse complement strand
ATGGAACAGTTGGCGAGCCTACGCGTTTCGTCGCTGAGTTGCAACGAGCTTACCAGATGACTCAAGAGCCTTCGTTGGGAGGCAATCTATACGTCATCAAATGGAATGGTGCTCCCACCAGTCTCGTACATATCTCGCCCGCCGCAGTCGTCTACAACGACTCACCTTACGGGCGATTCAATATGTTCCTCGAACTCAACCAAGCTGGCTTGGAGTACGGCTTGAGCGCTGAAGCACAGCATCTGATCGATGCAGGTCGACAAACGATGCGTTGGTAGGAGTTCTGACTAGCGGCGTTTCTTTTCGAGATCCACAGAATCATAAAAGGCAAACTGAGCAGCTTCGCCACTTCCAACGAGTGCAGATTGCGAAGCCTTCTCGATCGCTCTTGCGTCAGCCTTCTCGTTGAGTCGATTGATTACCAACAAAGCATCCATCGGCGAGATATGGCCGTCTGAATTGATGTCGAAGTAGTGAATGTCATTCATGGAACCTTCGCCGTACATGCGGTCAAGCGATGCAGTGCTAATGGAACCGAATTGATTCAGCACATTGATGGTGAGCAACGCATCGGATGGCGTAACTCGACCGTCGTCGTTGCAGTCCAGTTGGTCCTCATCATTGTGCCATTGCCATGTGCTGGGCTCAAATTCCAAAGTTGCTTCGCGAATTCCAGATTCTGTACCGACGATGTACTTGACCAACTGAGGTCCGCGAGCGCGACGATCCGGTGTGAATTTGATTTGCGTTCCATCGTTAACAATTTCAACTTGCCCATCGCCAGCCTCAACAACTGCCGATTTGATCTTCGCTGTCAGCTCACGTGCTACTTGCACTGGAAGATCGACTGTGATTGGCATGCCCGCAGTCGCAATAACTTTGACCGTAGGCAGAGAGGTCGCGATCGGTTGAGTCGTCGGTGACGAATTGCCAGGCTCAGTTTTAGGAGGCGGCGGAACCTCGCTGTCAATGTAGTTGAGCGTGACGATTTCAAAGTCAGCATCGGCAAGGCTGATGACTTTGATTTGGCTATTGGACAATGCGTAGAGATAGTCTCCAATCTGCAGCGACCGAGAGGCAGGGGAGTCAAAATCGATCGTCTCAGCTAACTCAATACCTTTATCGACGTCGATGGCAAAAGTCAGAACTTTGTTCGCCCAAGTTGTTCCCCATCCGTTGAGCGGAATAGCCAAGGTGTTGAAATCACCCAAGTACTGAATGGCTTGATAGTTCATTTCCATCCACGAGTTTTCAATCACTTCTCGATCGACGAGTTTCGGAGAGGTTGGATCGCTGATGTCGAAGAGCGAAACAGCCGTAGAGCCCCATTGCAAATCACCACGTCCGACGCTCAGCAAGTAGTTCTCGTCGATGAGTTCGAGATAAGTGGAAACACCGGGAACCTTGAGTTCACCCCTAAGCACAGGCTTCGTTGGGTCGCTTAGATCGATAACGAATAGCGGGTCTACAAAAATCGCTGTAACCACGTACGCAGTCTGCTCGGCGAATCGCACGGAGAAGACCGTTTCGCCGGGAGCCAAGCCTTTCAACGATCCAATGACGCT
>CAYWNG010001029.1:0-1568 GCA_964458685.1 uncultured Pirellulaceae bacterium | reverse complement strand
CAAGTGAAGTTCACTTCATTGCCTCATTTTACTGGCGACCGCTGGCAGGTCTCAACGCAGTTCCCCGATCCCAAGTTTGGGCACTTAATGTTGTCAGGTGGAGGCGGTCACCCAGGACCTAGCAATGACCTTTCCACGGTGATGCGTTGGGTGGCTCCTACAAAGGCCACCGTTTCGATTCGCGGAAAGTTGAAGCACAAGGCTGATCAAGGCGATGGAGTTCGTGCGCGAGTCGTCTCTAGTCGCTTAGGCATTCGCGGAACGTGGGAAGCCAAGGCTCAAGACACGGGCACTAGCGTCGGCGAAATTGAAGTCGAGGCCGGTGATACGCTTGATTTTGTCGTCGACTGCCGTGACAACAACAATAGCGATAGTTATCAGTGGACTCCCATCGTGACCGTCCTTGCTTCGACTGATGCGAAGTTCGATAAGGGCAGTTTCTGGAACGCCGCCAGCGATTTCGAATCGACTTCGAAGCGCATCACCGCTCAATCAACACCACTGGATTTGTGGACCGAATTGGTACAAGTCCTGCTTATGAGCAACGAGTTTGCTTTTGTGGATTAAGACTATGACAAACCTTGAACAAAATGCACGCTTGATACAGCAATTAGCTCAACTTCCCGCAACACGACGCGAGTTCTTGCGCCGCAGTGGCGTTGGTTTTGGAGCTTTGGCTTTAGCCGGGATGCTCTCAGAATCCCGTGCCGAATTAGTCGCCGGAGATGGCGAATCGGCGGGGCAAACGAACCCCAATCCGATGGCTCCGAAGAAGCCTCACTTCGAGCCCAAAGCCAAGGCTGTCATTCACCTGTTCATGAATGGCGGACCGTCGCATATCGATACCTTTGATCCTAAGCCCGCGCTAGAAAAACTGCACGGAAAGCCCGTTCCCAATAACCTGCGAACCGAACGCGAGACGGGTGCGGCTTATCAATCGCCTTTCAAGTTTCAAAAGTATGGCCAAAGCGGGATCGAAGTTAGCGAACTGTTCTCGCATGTCGGTGAGTGTATTGACGATGTTTGCGTGATTCGATCCATGCACGCCGATGTGCCCAACCACGAGCCATCGTTGATGTTGATGAACTGTGGCGACCCAACCTTGATGCGTCCTTCCATGGGATCTTGGGTGACTTATGGTTTAGGAAGTGAGAACCAAAATCTGCCTGGATTTATCTCGATGAGTCCCGGAGGATACCCAATCAAGGGCTCAGAAAATTGGCAGTCGGCCTTCCTTCCCGGAGCATTCCAAGGGACCTACATCGACACCAAGCATCGCGAGATCGAGAGACTGATTGCAAATATTCGCAATGCGTCTGGATTGGGACGCGCCGAGCAACGTAGGCAACTGGATATGCTTCAAGCTCTCAATCGCGACCATCAACAAAAGCGACAAGAGGATGCCGAATTAGAGGCTCGCTTGCAGAGCTTCGAGCTTGCCTATCGCATGCAGACAGAGGCCAGCGATGCGTTTGACATCAGCAAAGAGCCCGAAGAGATTCGCAAGATGTACGGTGATAGCGTTCAGGCACGACAGATTCTGATTGCTCGGCGTTAAGTCGAACGCG
>CAYWNG010001028.1:0-1575 GCA_964458685.1 uncultured Pirellulaceae bacterium | reverse complement strand
ACGAACAATTGCTTGTGAATGTCAGTCGGCTGAAAACAGAAGCTCAGCAGGAGCATCGCTCTCCCGTTCTTGCGTGATAGTCTATCGAAAAGATGTTTAGAGCTATGCCATTTGGCCCGAGCGTCCGGTCTTGGGTTTGTCATCATAACCAATCGCCGGTTTCTCCCGAAACCAGCTACTTTTGCCAACTATGGCTTCGCCGTCTGCGGCTTGGTCGTCATCAACGACACAACCACCAATGTCACAAATGCAAGCGGAATTGTCACAATGCCGGGTTGGTTGAAGGGCATGTAGCTAGCCTCCTTGGGCCAACCGTAAATCGCAACGTACGTGTCACCAGAAAGCAAGATCCAGGCCAACGAACTGGTCATGCCTACAAGGATGCTGGCGATGATCCCTTGTCGAGTTGTCTTGGGCCAAAAGAGCAGCATGACTAGCGATGGTAAATTCGCGCTGGCGGCGACACTAAACGCCCAACCGACTAGGTAATTCACGTTGAACTTCTCGAATAGGATGCCCAGTGCGATCGCAATCAATCCAACTCCGACAGCCGAGATCTTGGCAACGCGGATCTGCTCTTGCTCATTGAACTTCATCCCCAAGACACTGGTCATCAAGTCATAAGTCACTGCACCGCTGGCCGCTAAGATCAGCCCGCTAACCGTACCCAGCACTGTTGTAAACGCAATCGCCGAGATGATTGCGAACAGCAACTGGTTAATGCTCTTCGCAAGCAACGGAGCAGACATGTTGCTATCGGTGAGATCCAACGTACCGCTGGTCATCGCCCCAAGACCCAAGTACAAAGTCAAAACATAAAACAGGCCAATACTGGCGATGCCAACGATCGTACTCTTGCGGGCTGCGGCTTCATTCTTAACTGTGTAGTAGCGAATAAGAATGTGTGGCAACGAAGCCGTCCCACAGAACAACGCAAGCATCAATGAAAGAAAGTTCGCGCGATCGCTCCATTTGTCGCTACGAATTCCAGCAAACATCGAATGCTCACCAGGACGCAACACACGGCTGCCGTCAGTAGGTTTTTGAAAGAAGACTTTGGTTTTGGATTTGTCCGTATGAGTTACATCGGCGCTGCCCCACAAGACAACTTTGCTTTGTCGTAAGACGCTGAAGAACTCAAGAGGACCAAGCGGACCGGTGCTTTGTTTTCCATCAGGCAGACTTTCGAGGTATCCAACAGGATGCAATTCAGGTTCACCCTTCTTAGTTCCTTTCTGCTTACCGTTGACTAGCTCTTTGCCATCAGCTTTGCGGTACGTTTGAGCTTCACGCAGGATCACTTGCCCGTCAAGGTCAGTCGTTTGTTGACTGAAGACGATCACTTCTTCGTTGAGCGACGCGCGTACGAAGGGGCTCGCTTCCCAGCCATCGTCGGCGGCCATGACAATCGCACCGCCAGGCAGTTCTGTTCCGGCCGTTAGCTTCGCTTTCTCCATTGGACCGATTTTCTGGAACTTGTGTCCATCCACTCCACCTTCTTGTACTTCAAATCCGCGGGCCAGCAACATTACGGTCAGCAGGCCACTGAAAGCGACCAGCAGTGTTCCTTTGATG
>CAYWNG010001027.1:0-1587 GCA_964458685.1 uncultured Pirellulaceae bacterium | reverse complement strand
AGCGTCAAGCGATCAGTCCGAGCTTGCCGACTGCCAGCGTCCGCAGCGAACAGAATCAGCAAGATTTGTTGCGAGTTATGGATCGAGTCTTAGAGGGCAATGCTCAAGCGGTTGGGCTTTCGTACAGCACTCGCAATCTGGCTGAAGACCGTGAGCAGTTTCCCAGCCCCGCGTTACTCGAGCTCTTTCGCCTAACACATAACGAAGACGCTCAAGTTACGGACCTGTTAAAGGCAATCGGTGCGGATGCTTCGTTTGTCTGCGAGCGCGAAGCGGCCCAACTAAGCCCGAATGAGGTCGCGCTCGCTGAGCTACTCCATGAGTCTGATGCAGAGACGCGTCGCCAATGCGTTGAAACCGAGTATCCGCATTTTGCAGCAAGTCGACTTGCAAACGACGCAATGTCGGAACCCATCTTCGGAGCACATGACAGCTATGTCCCATCTGCTGGTGTGGAACTCGATCCGACAACTTCCTTGCAGCGGCTATCCGCAAACCGACTAGAGGCATTTGGGACATGTCCTCGTCGCTACTTTTTCAAGTATGGCCTACAGATCTTTCCGCCCGAGCAATTCGACTTTGATTCAGAGCGTTGGCTGGATGCACTGCAATTCGGCAGTTTGGTTCACGAGATATTTGAAGAATTTCTGCGCAGTCATACAAACGCAAATTTAGTCCCGGAATATGTCCGCGATCAGCAGCCCTTGCTGAACCTCATGCAAACGCACGTCGACAAGACGCGGCTTGAGATTCCACCTCCCACCGAAGACGCTTACCTACGTCAACTCCAAGAGCTTACGGAGACTTGCAACATCTTTCTAAAGGAAGAAGAAGCTTATTGCAAAACCCACAATGCAACGCCATGGATTTTGGAAGCGTCGATGGGATTGAAGGACTCACCGCGCAATGAACTCGATTGTTCGGAACCCGTTGAATTAGGACTGACCGACGGAAGGGTGTTACGAGTTGGCGGCAGAATCGACCGCATCGATCGGCTCGGGGTTGTTGGGAGTGAGCGCTACGCGATTTGGGACTATAAATCGGGTTCCGATTGGAGTTTCGATCCAGCCAATCCTTTTCAGGGCGGTCGCAAACTCCAGCCGTTTCTCTATCTCGGCATGCTTCGACATCGTATTCCAGCGGTTGGCGGCAAGCCCGAATCTGTCACATCGTTTGGATACTTTTTTCCAAGTGCCAAGACGGAAGGGCGGCGAATCCAGTGGACCGCTGGCGAACTGAAAACTGGCGATTCGGTTCTCCGAAACATTTGCGATTTGATTCAACGTGGAGTGTTCATCGCTACCAATAATCCCGACGACTGTGGTTACTGCGACTACAAATCCGTTTGCGGTGATCTAAAACTTGTTACACAGCAAGCCAAAGCAAAGGCGATTGAACCATGCAATAAGGAGCTTCTACTGCCATGGATCGAGTTGAGAGAACTTAGCTAACAGGAGAACGAGGCTGCGAGGATAAAAAGTTCATCTAAAGACTGTTCCCTGAAGCTACTTCTATTGCGCAGTTCAGAGGAGGTGAGCCGACGGCGCTAGCCGCGGGTCTCGAAGTCGGGCGGTTCGATTTGCAAAC
>CAYWNG010001026.1:1153-1589 GCA_964458685.1 uncultured Pirellulaceae bacterium | reverse complement strand
AAGGTGACAAGCTCGGAAAGGAAATCGCCGGTGTTTCGCTCCCATACGCGATGAACCTGGGCACCAACTACAGCTAACGGTAGTCCTCTGCTTGGATGCGTGTTCCCATACTGGTCTAATTGCGTTACGAACTCGTAGGGAATTTGTCCAAGAGGCGATCATGAATAACCGAGAGCTAGAGCGCTTTTGTCCACAGTGCGGAAGACTGGTCGAGACATCCCTTGCGGACTATGCTTGCCCAAGTTGCGGCCGCCTGACGTCGTTAGCGCGTCACGCGCCTACATTGGACATGAGCGAATTGTCTTCAACTGATAGCGTGTTTAGTACGCCTAGCGGTGAAGGATTCGCCGAAAGTTTGCTCAACCGAAACGTTGGGCTTTACGAGATCGAATCCCTCCTGGGAAAAGGGGGCATGGCATGGGTGTTTCTTGCTCGT
>CAYWNG010001026.1:0-1143 GCA_964458685.1 uncultured Pirellulaceae bacterium | reverse complement strand
CCCAGAACTTCTTGGTCGCAAGGCTGATTCTCTGGATTTGTTCATGGCGGAAGCTCGGGCAGCAGCGTCCCTAGTTCATCCCCATATCGTAGCGATCCATAACGTAGGAGAATTGGAATCCCACCACTACATCGAGATGGAGTACGTATCGGGCTCTTCGTTAGAGCAACTCATTTCAGACCAATCTTCGCTGTCCCTGCTTGATGCCACCAACTTTCTGATGCAATCCTGTTCTGCCTTGGCTGCAGCCCACCGCCAGGGATTGGCGCATCGTGACTTTAAACCGGCGAACATCTTGGTCCGACCGGATGGAACCGCGAAGCTTGCCGACTTCGGGCTTGCCAAGCAGCTTTCCAAAAGACCTGTGACGGGGAACGTAGGTCTAGCAGGCACTCCGCAGTTTATGGCACCTGAGCTATTCCAAGGAGCGCATGCCAACCAGCAGACCGACATATATGCCGTCGGCGTTTCGTACTACCGCGCCTTGACCGGCCGGTTTCCATTTGCCGAGGGAACCATTGCAGGATTGGCCCATGCCCATGCCAACCAACCATTTGCGGATCCCCGTTCATTTCGCGAAGACTTGACTGATGAGGCAGTGGCCATAATCGAGCGCTGTCTTGCCAAAAAACCTGAGGATCGTTTCGAGGACAGTGCAGCGTTACTCAGAGAACTGACACGCTTGTTCAATGGGGTGCGTGACTTTCCAAGTCTTGTCAATAATGCGCTGGCGGGCATGAGTGTGGAGCTTACTGCCAGTGCGGAACGAGTTATTGCTACGGTGCGACTCGCAGGAGGCCGAAGTCAACGTGTCCGTATCGAAGTTTGTCGTGAACAGTTGGGTGAATCGAGGTTGATTCGCATTTCCAGTATTTGCGCGCCGATCGATGAAGCCCACTTCCGACGAGCGTTGGAGTTCAACGCCACGATGCCGCACGGGGCGTTAGCGATTCAGAACATCGACGGGGAGCCCCATTTTGTGATGCTCAACAGCTATCTACAGGCCACTTGCGAAGCCGAAGACATACGGCGCAGTGTTCAAGAGATCGCTCGATGGGCAGATAACATGGAGCAGATGCTAACCGGCCGAGATGACCGCTAAATGTCCATTTGTGTTGGGGCTACCAATTGAAGCCAGAAAAC
>CAYWNG010001025.1:410-1590 GCA_964458685.1 uncultured Pirellulaceae bacterium | reverse complement strand
GATGGAAGGAATCCGCAGAAAGTTCACGGTTCTTGTGCTGCAACTTGCTTTGGTCTTTGCCGCTGTTGGCACAATCGCGAACGCTCAAGATACCAAAGCAACGGCGACTCAAGGCGTGGCTGGTGAGAAGTCCGTAGTGCAGGACACTGCGCAATCGGAGCAGGCTGTCGGCGATCCAACAAATGAACTAACTGGTGAAGCACTGAATGCTCACCTTAGTTCGCAACTGGAGCTGTTGGATAGCCCCGAGTTTCGCACGCGAGAGCTAGCGCTGTGGAGACTGCAGCAGTATCCGGATGAGGCGATTAAACTGATCGCAAAACTGGCGCCAACCGCTTCGCTCAATTCTGCCTCGCAACAAATCGAAGTCCTCGATCGTTTTCTGTCGCACCCCAATACCTTCGTTAAGGCTTACGCTTACGACACCCTGAAAGAGTTCGCGTTGACCAAAACCACTGCACTGGCAAGTCTAGCGGCCAGCAGTGTCAAGGCAATTGAAGATGACTTTGAGCGAAAAGCCTACGAGATTCTCAATAACGCCGGTGCGGACATTGGGTACTTGGATATCAATATCAACGGATCCAAGCCCATGAACGGGACAGATCTAGGAATCGAAGTCAGCCCAAGCAAATTCACTGGCGACTCGAACACGTTGACTTGGATTCGGTATCTCAAGTCCATAAAGATCGTTTCTTTGGAAGGTGAATTCGCTTCCCCCGAAGTTTTAGCGTTGGTGGCTCAGATGGCTGGTGTCAAGAAGATTCTGCTGCGAGGCACCTACGTCAGACCAGGGTACTACGAAACCAAGCTCAAGCCAGACGACCTACTAGTTCTCAAAGGCTTGCCCGAGATTCAGCATTTCGAAATCAAGTACATGTCCATTGATGACAGTTTCGTTCCCGCACTGTGTCAGCTACCGTTGACCGAATCCTTGCGACTTTTTGGAACCGGCATCACCGAGCAAGGAAAATTCGAGATCGCTCAGCAACTCGATGGCCTGGACATCTATCGTGGCGGAGGCGGATTCCTGGGGATTGGTTCGGCTACAACTGGCGCGGTTCGAGTGACCCAAGTCACGGAAGATAGCGCGGCAAAAAATGCTGGTATCCAAGAAGGGGATATCATCACTGAAATCGAGGGAAAGCCCATCAAGAACTTCGCTGGTTTGCGAGCCACCCTT
>CAYWNG010001025.1:0-400 GCA_964458685.1 uncultured Pirellulaceae bacterium | reverse complement strand
TTGCGAACCATGCGCCAAACGAAATGCTGCTCGTCAAGTTAAAGCGAGCCAGGCCACGATACATGAGTTCCAAAGCGATTGAATACGACGAGCTGCAATTGTTCGTTGTCCTGAACGAGCAATCAAATTAGTCGAACTATAAATAAGCGATTGCAACAGATTTGCGATGGAGCCATAGGTTGGTACGAGGGCCATGCCCGCGATCTACCTTGGCGACGGACAAAAGATCCTTATGCGATTTGGCTGAGCGAGATCATGCTGCAGCAAACTCAAGTCGCTACGGTGATCGATTACTACCATCGCTTTCTTCAAGCCTACCCCAACATTGGTGCTCTCGCTGCCGCTGAAGAACAGGGTGTGTTGCGGCTTTGGTCAGGACTTGGCTACTATCGCCGCGCTC
>CAYWNG010001024.1:0-1604 GCA_964458685.1 uncultured Pirellulaceae bacterium | reverse complement strand
ATCAGCTTTAACGGACCGTGGCCACCCTACAGCTTTGTGAAGCTGGCTTTGTCAATGGAGTGACTTAGAACATGTTCATCATCGACGACATACTTATGTCTCCGTTTAAAGGCCTTATGTTCATTGCCAAGGAAGTCGCCAAAGCGGCTGAGCAGCAGGCGGAGTCCGATCGAGCGAATGCGATGTCGCAACTTTCGGCCCTACACCTGCAACTGGAGCAAGGTGAAATTACCGAGGAAGAATTCGACGAGCGTGAAGCGGAGTTACTGGACATACTGGATTCGCAAAACGAATCTGAATAACAAGAATCAACGTTTCCGGAAGGATCTGGAGCATGCCGAACAACGACGACTATCTCGCTAAAAACATCTCCTTGTGCGACGCCCTCGACCGTCTACTTACAAAGGGTGTCGTCATTTACGGTGATATCAGTATCTCTGTCGCTGGTGTAGATCTTCTTTATATCGGCTTAAGAGGATTAGTGTGCGCCATCGACTCGCTGGAAGAAATACCTGCCAGCCTCCGAAGCCGCCCAGTTGCCACTAACGCCGTTGCAACTAACCCCGTTGCCACTAACCCCGTTGCAACTAATCCGGTCGCAGCTAACCAATTCGGAGGGCAATCATGAATGCTGCAAGCAGCCAACCGACGGCGAGCCCAACGCCGCTAGCGCAGATCATGATGGAATCCGCCAGCGCTGCCCGACGCATTGAGCTCAACGCGGAGAATGCGGCCGCGGGCTTAGGGAAGCTCGCTGTAACCATAGTAAATCTACTCCATGAATTGCTGGAACGCCAAGCGATCCGACGTATGGACAACGGAACGCTCACTGAAACACAAATCGATCAACTGGGCGACTGCTTGATGAAGCAGTCTGAGGCCATCGATAGTCTCTGCGCTGCTTTTGGTATCCAGCGTGAAGAGCTGAACCTGGACCTTGGACCGCTTGGAAACTTGCTGTAAGCCCACCTGCGCTACCGTACAACACTTTCGACTGGAATGAACGAAATGAGCACTACACGAATCCCAACCGCCACCTCTTCGTCTTCGATCGCGGACATCCTCGAAAGAGTCCTCGATATGGGCGTTGTGATTGCGGGCGACATTCGCATCAAACTCGTCGATATCGAGCTATTGACCATCCAGATTCGATTGGTAGTCTGCTCCATCGAAAAGGCCAGAGAAATTGGCATGGATTGGTGGAATGTTGCACTCGACAAAGGCGGATCCAAAGACGCCGCAGCAATGGCGAATCTGCCTCCGAGTTCAATCGCACGGGATGATGCAAGCGAGCTGGCCATGCGGTTGGAAGCTATGGAAAAGCGGATGAAAGACATTGAACGTTTTGGAACGAAAAGCAAGTGAACCAAATGAACCCAGCAACAGCAACCGACAAAGCGTTTGAAGGCGAATTGCACCCGACCGCTGAGAGCCAGAGTTTTGAAGCGGACATTGCAAGTCTCTCCAGTTTGATCACCGATTGCGTGCGATCGACCGATTGCTTCCTCAGCAATCCAATAAATCGAGGCAAGGCTGGCCGGTTTCGGATTAATCGCATCACGGTTGGCTTACTTGCTCTGAACATAACTTTGACCTTGGTTCTC
>CAYWNG010001023.1:0-1607 GCA_964458685.1 uncultured Pirellulaceae bacterium | reverse complement strand
CTACCGAAGTGACTTGTTTTCTACACGAACATCTATTCCAACACCCACGCGTTCAAGCGAATGGCGACGACAAGAAGTCGGAAGCTAAAAAGTCCTAATCCTCACCAGCTAACTTCCTAACATATTCGGGTTTTCAATATGGCAATGAGCAAACGCGAACAGATTCTGGCGATCGCCGTTGGCGGCGTAGTCGGGGTACTGGGCGTGCAATTTGTTTATAGTTCGTTGCGAGCTGGCATTATCGCCAAGCAGAATCAGTTGGCTGGGCTCGAGAAGAAGATCGAGACGCACGACAAGAAGCTGACCGATTGCACGCTGTCGCTCAAGCGGATGAACGACCTTAAGACCAAGAGCTTGCCTAAGAACGCGGAAGCGGCCAAGAATCAGTACTCTGATTGGTTGTCCGAATTGGCGACCAAGTCTGGGGTTGAGAATGCGCAGGTCGAGCATCAGCCGGCGGCAGGTATTCGTAGCGACGGCTACACCGCCCATCGATTCTTGCTCAGCGGCGAAGTTCGCTTGGATAACCTGGTTAAGTTGTTGCATGGTTATTACAACCGCGATTATCTCCAACGCATTCGCGGTCTGAAGCTGACGCAACTGCCGACCAATCCAGAGGTCGCCAAGATCCGCTTGGACACCGAAGCCATTTCCCTATCGACGGCTGAGCTGAAGCAACCACCGTCCCTGGCCAGCTCAGGGCGCGTGCCCCAGTCGGTTGACGATTATCTGCAAGCGATTCTGGAAAAGAATCCATTTACGCCGCCCAACAAAGCCCCGCGTTTCGATCTGGCCGAAAGTGTCGAGGTCCCGCGTGGCAGCGATTATTCGCTCGACTTGAAGGCGAGTGATCCAGAGAAGCGACATAAGATCAAGTACGCTTTGCTGTCGGAGAAGCCCGAAGGTTTGCGCTTTGACGAGAGCGGTAAGATCAGCTGGAAACCGAAAGAGAACGGCAAGTTCGAGTTGATGGTCGAAGCCATCGACGATGGTTTGCCAGCCGCCAAGACCCAGCAGAAGGTCGTCTTGAAGGTCGTCGATCCTGTGGTGGCACCACCACCGAAGGTGGAGCCTGAGTTCGACGTGGCTTCGCAATCTTATGTCTCTGCGGTCTTGGGCGGACGCGAGCGCAACGAAGTCTGGATTCGCAGCAAAACAGACAACAAGTATTTTGTCGCAGTAAAGGGCGATGAGATCGCTGTCGGCTCGGTGAAAGGCAAGATCGTCGATGTGAACGTCGAGGAACAATTTGCAGAGCTGGAAACAGAAGGTCGCCGCTGGATTCTCAGCATGGACGATGCTTCCCTGCAAGCCGCCTACAAACGCTCGCTGACCAATTAATTTTTGTCAGGCATTTTTTGTCGGATAAGCTCTGACAAAAATGAATGACAAAAGATATTTTCCTATGCGGCCTTGCCACTTTGATGGGCATTGGGGGACAATTCTCGCTTGGGTAGAATTCAGTTTCCTGTTCCCCGAAAAATCGCAGCCGCATGAAATCACTGTCTGACTATCCGCATTTAGTACGCGAGAACGAGCCGCTAGCCCCATACACTTGGTTGCAGATCGGCGGCCCAGCCAGGTATTTCGCGGAACCAACGACCGTT
>CAYWNG010001022.1:0-1619 GCA_964458685.1 uncultured Pirellulaceae bacterium | reverse complement strand
CTCGCTAACGCGTCGGGTTGTGATTGCCAAGCCTTCGCTCAAAAGCGAAGCGCCCCGGTGGCTCCGGTTCACGGCTTTGCTCTGCCACGTATTGTCACTCGTGTCGTAACTCGGGTATCGAGCTTGGAAATCTGGACCGGTATGCGTGATCGCAAAGTCGTGGCACGTGGTCATTTGTCATTGATGAATTTCACATCTGTTGCCTCGCGAAGATAGCTGAACGCGCCGTGGCGAACATCAACATCGTAGTCCTCGTCGAATAGGACGGGCGCCGCTTTCGAAAACTTCTATTGGCGACGGTCCGTTACGAAGCAGTAGCAACTAATCGATGAAGTCAAAAGCAACAACGGAATCAAAACGAAATATCCGACTGGATTGAGATTGGTACCTAGCCATAATGCGATTAATGTACCGATCACTGCAAACGTCGTGATGGCAGCAAACGCAATCCCAACCAAACGCTTGGGGCGAGTGGAATCCATGAAGGGTTCGGCAATGTGAAAAATCACATCGCCAAGGGTATCAATCCAATCTGCCATGTGGAATCTCGAGTAGAACGAACGCCTAAATTCAGCCAGTGCGAGTAAGTGGCTCAACGCAAGCCATAACGGCCGACCGAGCACTTGGCTGCAATTTTTTGTTCGTTATTTCAATGGTAGCAATTCAGGCGGGATGGCGGACACATCTCGATCCCGGAAAGCCTTTTCTTTCGCGGCCAGACGTTCTTTCACGTCCATTCCAAGCTCTAGCTCTCTTCTCAAGATCTGAATTTCTAGGGGTAAAATGTTCTCAAAGTAGCTATCTGCATCAGAAGCCCCTATTTTCTTTTCGCCATCAAGCAACCAATTCAAACATTTGATCTGCATTTGGGTGTAGCTCAGGTCTTTGTTTTGTTCGAGCCATTTAGCAATTCCGCCAGCGTCGTCGAATGGCGTGCCTTCCCAGTATGGCTTGGGGTGATCTTTACCATCTCGCCCCGTTCGTTGATAGCCGTACTTCGAGTAGTTTCTCGGCCGATCTTGCAGTTGAAAGTAGATGTTCCACATACATGCATCACCAACCGAGTTTGCCAAGTAGTGGTTTCGGAAATTGATTGATTTGCGTTTATCATCGAAGTGTTTGACTAGGATGGGAAAGGCCTTGACCTTGAGTGTTGCAAGCTTGTCAAATGCTTCCTGTACCTTCTTGAATCGTTGAGCATACTCCGGAGACTTGTCTTTCACACTTGGACTGATTACCGGCTCGTTGGATGCATTACCATCAGCAAACACCAATTGATCAATGAGTTCCTCAATGTCCTGCGATTCTTTCAAGGTGACCTCCAACGCAGAGTACCTTATGGTGAGTTCTTTAGCCGAATCTTGCGCGCGTACGGAAATCTGGATGAAGAGCAAGAGACTTACGGCAAAACAAAGTTGTCGATGCATCATCGTTCTCCGTGGACATACGAGCAAGATCAGTCGGTTGCCGCGACTGACGTTCCAATGTGTGTGCAGCCAATCGACAACTCGGCTGAATCTTTTTGTTATATGGCGACGTTGGGCATGAATCCTCACCACGCCGACGCTGCATTTTTTGGCTCTACTCGATTTTTCGTGGGTGACTTCGGGTGCCACTGG
>CAYWNG010001021.1:0-1620 GCA_964458685.1 uncultured Pirellulaceae bacterium | reverse complement strand
AACTACAATTCCGACGGAAGTAAGAAGTCGTAATTGGACGAATAATCGCAGGGGAGCCCGAAGAGCGGACGGGACGTCCGCGAACCAAAACCGACGAGACGGGACGGCCGCGAACCAAAATCCGACTGGATGACCGCGAACCAAAATCCGACGGGACGGCCGCGTGCAGAGAATCCTTAAGGAAGCCTCAGGCTCCTGTCAGGGGGTCTAATGGCGGATAATTTAACGAATTCGCGTCTCGCTAACGCAAATCCGTTGACATAAGGTCGCAGACCTGCCAAATTGAAAGGGATTTCTCTGGTATTGGTTTGTTGACTCAACCAGGCAGAATTTACGGGTTTTCTTCCATGTCTAACTCATGCACTCGACAGAAAGTCCACGCCCGCAAGGGTTGGCTGTGCATGGTTGTATTGATGATGGCTTCACTTGCGTGGATGCCTCAGGAAGCCGATGCAAGCTGTGGTGACTACCTGCACCATCGATTTAGTGCTGCACAAAATAGTGCTGCACAACATGACGGTGATTCGAGCTCAAATGTTGGCTCGATGGGATTTCTTAAGAGTCGATCACTTACCACCAAGAAGCACTCGGCCACTCCAGTTCCTGCTCAAAAGCGTTGTTACAGTTGCCGTGGCGCGACGCTGCCCATTAGCGTGCCAGTTGCTCCACCACAAGTTCGCGTCGAGTATTTAGCAACGATGTCCGACGACAGCGAAGGTTGCTCGACAACTTGCTTCTCACCTCTGGTTGGGAATGAACTTCCCAGCATCTCTGAGGGTGCTTATCCCTCGCTTCTTCGCCCGCCGATTGCCTAGCTGAAAAGCGTTTTGTTGAACGCATGCTGGAGCAAGGCATGGAGGGCATTCCAATCGAGTGCGCTCCGTTGCCGAGAGCGTGAGCAAAGAGTCAAGGTCGCTAGATCGATCTTCTGACTCACTAAACCATGGGGCATACGCGAGGAACTGAACGACTAAAAAGGTCCTTGGACGATCTTGTTCGTTGTTATTTTCTGTCGCGCCTTTTTTACGACATACACTAAGTGTTCGAGTGTACTGAAGCTATGTTGCAGTCTGTAACCAAGTTTGAACTACGATCGACGGCGGTCGGCATTGCAAAATTGCTGCTGAGCATTTTTGTACTGCTAACCGTCCGCGCAGATCAAGCTTGGGCGCAGTGCGGCGATTACTTGCACTCACATACGCATGGTCACTACCAGCCCATGTCTGCTGATTCGCGACATGATGGAACTGCTAACGGCCCAGTCGCTCAACCCAAGTCTTCACCGCTGAAGAAGCAGTGTTTGACTTGTAAGGCTTCGACCCTGCCCGCGAATTCACCGGTTGCACCTGCGGAGACTCATTGGGAGTCGACGGCAGTTCTTTGTGATTCCGCACAGCTTTCATCCTTGAAGAACTACGGGTTTTCTCTCTGGATGAATGCCTTCTATTGCGATGGCGAGTATCCCGATCTTTTGCGTCCTCCGATTGTTTAGCTGACTGTTGATGCCAAGCGGAGTGTCTTGAACGACACGATGCACGTACCAATTGCACGCTTCCATGGCATCTCTTGGATTTGATTGACTTGCAAATCCTGTCGACGGTTTGAATTCACGACAGAACG
>CAYWNG010001020.1:0-1635 GCA_964458685.1 uncultured Pirellulaceae bacterium | reverse complement strand
CAACCACTTCCCGAAGGCTCACAGCACATTGCCAAAATGATCGGCGCGATAATGCAAGCATCATCTTCTTGCCTTCATCTTCTTACCTTAAATCCCGACAGAGAGCAGGATAGTTAATCAACTTTCCTCCAGTCAAATTTCGCTGCTTTTGACTGAGGCTGATTTCGAAGCATCGTTTTTCGAAGCATCGCAATCCAACAAGCCTAACTGCAAGGCTAATCCTGACTGCGATTAGCGAAATCTCAAGCTTCCTGCTCTGGTTCTGCCCAGACTGTAATCTCCCCATCGTAGTCCACTCGAACATGGATTACGTTGGCTCGACAACACACGGGACAGTCTTCTACATACGATTGATGCGAGCCCTCGGTAAGGTCGAGCGGCACGACAATGGTCTCGCCGCAGGCATCGCAAATGTAACAGCCTTGTTCCTGCGAAGTTGTCTGAGCGTCCATCGTGCTGCCCGTTGACTCGCGAGACGGAGTGATGTCGAGTGCCGGGATTTGTTTACCGGCAGCAAGCAGCGAGCAAGCCCAGAGCATCACCGCCAAAGAGGATTCGTCGGCCAAGCGATGATCGCTTCCAACTTCGATCAACGTCTCAGGCGGTAAGCCGCTTTGAGCGACCAGCAGTTCGGAATGCTCGAACGGAATCACATCGTCTTCGCGACTATGCAGGATTAGAGAGTTAGGCTTGAGCGCATGGACGACGCCCCAATTCTTCCACGCTGGGCAAAGCAAAACCAGCGGCGTGTTACCACTTCTGATATTCATCGCCACCGCACCACCTCGCGAGCTGCCCACGACAACATCTGGAGCATGTCTATCGAATTCTTCCTGCGCCGTCTGGAGAGCTCGATCAAAATCATCATCGTCCAGCTTGGGGTTGATAACCTGATGCCCAGCCTCCTTCAGAAAGGTCGGCTTGACACCACCAACGACGCTATGCCAACCGTGTAGAAAAAGGATCTTCATCAGCAACAAATTCCTGGGTCAAGGTAGAAGGTAGGGTGGTGTTGAGGAACGAAACCCACCATGTCCTACTCGTTTCTACTCGCTTCTGCATCTCGTAAAAGTCCATTTTAGTGAAGAGTTGGCCTAGTTGGATGTGGCTAGTAACCAATCTTGCTGCATGCTTTTTCCAAAGAAGATATGGAAAACCAAAACTCCCGTGTGACCTTGATTCAAAACGTCTCGTCGTCAAACTCAGCCAAATCGCTGTTTTCTGTATCGATTTGGCTGAGTATACCGTAAGGGTACAGTTGCTTCACTCACTTCATCATTGCAGTAAAAAACAACCAGTCGATGTCGACCGAGCTTTGAGATTCGAGCGTAGCTTGTAATTCTGCTTTCATCTTCGTCCACTGGTCACGAAGCCTGTTAGCTTCTGCAGTATTCCCGAGGGCACTAAGCGATTGGATTGCAATCCAATCTTTGCAGAGTCGAATCGCCGTTCCTTGATTGGGATACCGTTTACAAGCTATCTTGCATGCAGCTTCATGGTTCCCTTGAACATGCTGGGCCCAGGAAACTGAAAGCGCGAAGTACGCGCCCCATGTTGGCGTTTCTAACTTTTCTTCCAGTTGTTTCGCAAATCTAGCAAGATCAGTGCTCTTGGGATCCATACCAACGAGCAATG
>CAYWNG010001019.1:0-1641 GCA_964458685.1 uncultured Pirellulaceae bacterium | reverse complement strand
TCCCACCAGTTCCGACTCTTCAATCTTGAAGTCGCAAACGATGTCCTGCGTGGCAGGAAACGATAAGGGGATCAGTCCATCTCCTAGAAACGGATCCGCGCACAGATTGACGGATACCATGTTCCCTGGAAGAGCCGTTACCGACAAATAAACCACAGTGCCCGAGTCTTTCGGATCGTTGGCGAACAACTTGACTTCGAGTCGCGACGTTATTTGTTCATTATCGAGCGTCATTCCCACTTCGACTTTTGTCTTATTCATTCCGCCTCGCACCGTTATTGAGAAGCCGCCGGTTTCCAGCAACGACGGATGGCAGGCATAGCGAGTGAATGCAAGACCTCCTGGATCCATTCCTTCACCCTTTGGTTTCGATTCACGCTTGATAACTTGCCAGGGAGGATTATCGAGCGTCGACCGCGCCGCACTTGGCACTCCCAGAAGACAACGGATCACCTCGTCGGTCGAGAATGTGACATTGCGTTGGAAGGCCTCGGCATACACTTGGCCAGATTGAACACGCAGTACATTGGCTGGAAAGCGATCGCCATTGCGGAGGTACAATTGATCGCGATATCCACTGGGATTCTTGGGGGGCGTTGATTCAATCGATTGCAGCGCCTTCGTTGAAGTTGGGTCGGTGGCATGAATTCGAAAGCCACCACCCAAAAGCGAAACTGCTTGCTCACACCCTACTGGCTTCCAAAGGAGCCCATTTGATGCTCCACCATCTTGGCTCAGCCAACCATGGCATTGCCCTTCGTCGGTTTCCAAAACATGCGTTCCCACATCCGTTTGTCCCGCTACTGTTTGTTCGTCCATGACTTTGGGAAAATCAAGCCGCTGCGCTCGATCCAGGCGAACCGTCAAAGCCTTTGGAGCAACGTCGGACAAAAGTTCTAAACGATTATCAGCAATAGTTTGCAATTCACCTGCCACACGGGATCCATCGCGCAGATCTAGTTTTGTAATCGATCTACTAGTTTCCGCCGCTTCGCTACTTGCAGCAGTTTTTTCAGCAACGGCTGCAGCGTGCGACAAATAGAAGTCATCTTTAGCGACTTGAACGAACGACTTGTCCGATGCGAGGCGAATCGACCACACCTTGCCATCAAAACCTTCAACCGTCCCAGCCAATCTTCCTTGTTTGGTTGCGATGACTTCTTCCATTACATTCATCGCTTCTGGCAAGGTCGTCACGACCATGTTGTCTAGCGTCAAACGTCCGTTTTGATTGAGCACAAAGATGCCGGGTTCGAAATCGTCAGTCAGTGGATTAAGGGCGATTGTAGCTAGCAGTTTTCCAGAAGCATCAAATGCCTTCAACTGATTCCCTTGCGGATCCCACTCAAACACCAATCGAAGAAATCCTGCTGCCATATCCACTTCTTCGAGGACAATATCAAACACTTCCTTTTGTTGTAGAACCATTGCGTCCGAAAACATCTCAAGCCTCGGAAGCTTCTCCAAAACGCCCGGGTCCATTTTCATGACCACCAAGCTGGAGCCTTTGATTTTGTCGGGTGCTTCGGTTTTTGCCTCTTCTTTGTTCGCCTCTTCTTTGCTGGCATCTGGGGCTTCTAGATTGCCCCATTTTTTAGGGACAGCAAAACCGAACTTCATGTCCAGAGTCCCCGCCCAACG
>CAYWNG010001018.1:0-1646 GCA_964458685.1 uncultured Pirellulaceae bacterium | reverse complement strand
TCAAACGTGGTCAAACCCGGCAGGAGTTTGACCTACCCAGTGTGCCACGACACTCCGTGTCGTTCTTCCTCTTCCCTCCAGTCTCTCCCCTCAAGCCTGCTTCCGGGTAGGTTCTTGTCTGCCGGAAAGAACCGGAGTGGACCGGCCAATGTGCTCTAGTCAGGACTAGCGAACCAGCCTATCGAAGCAAACATTGATCGTCATGAACGTCTAACCGTAGCAAAGTCAAACTTAGTCAAACCCGGCAGGAGTTTGACCTACAGAATCGCCAGCGGATTTCTGGGTTGCTCCAAAGTACCTCGAGTCACGCCGATGCGATTGTCGGCCTTAAGCTCTTGCCAAACTTTGGCTCCTTCCAATTCCCCTTGCACCAATTGCGTATACAACTGCACCAGTCGCTTCGTTTGCTGAATGTCGGTATCTCGCAAGAGTTCAACACGGAACTGCTTGACTCCCAACTTAGTCAGTGGCAAGACGGCTTCAGCACCACTTTGCGCCGAGGCGTTGTAAAGCGTGTTTCGGCATCCGATATCGGCGTGCAATACGTGCTCGGCTCCAACGCGATCGCGCAGCTTGACATCATGACGATCACAGGGACGACCACAATCGCTCTTGTTCTTACCCGGGCTTAAGACACTACAGAATACGCAGTGCTCCATATGGAACATCGGCATGTGCTGGTGAATGACAACTTCCAAGTACCGAGGATTACAATCGCGAGCCAGTTCGATCATTTGATCGCGGTTCAGATCGTATGAGGCCGTCAGTCGGCTCGCACCCCAACGGATCAAAAGCTCGGCGGTCAGCGGGTTGGTGACGTTCAGAGAAAAATCGGCTGCGAAACTGATCGAGTGTTCGCGACAGTATTTCACGGCGGCCAAGTTTCGCACCAGCCAGCCAACTTTCTTGCTGCCCGGCATCGAGATCTTTCGTAGAGCATGAAACAAACCATCTTCACCGGGCTTGTGAATGCGAAGTGTTGCCAGTTCGATCTCTGCTTGATGCGACTCGGCGAGTTCAATAGCTTGTCGATATTGTCGCAAGTCGTGAAAGTCGGCGATGACTCGCTTGGCTCCAGCTTCAAGGACCTGTTGCAGTTGCGTCAGCGAGCGACAGAGGATACGCAATTGTGGCGAGCTAAAGTCGTGAGCTTCGGCTGACGACGTATCTAAGGTAGTATCGACAGCTTTCGCCTTTTCAATCATCGCTGCCGCAACGAGTTGCGACGAACACATCAGCGAAGGCGTTTGGCGGGCAGCGTCGAGCTGCTCGATTAACTCGCGTCGCATCTGCCCCAGTACGCTCAGCGGAACCATCGGTGCGCCGACGATCTCAGCACTGAACTCTGCCAAACGATAGACTGTACCGCCCAAACGATCCAGTTGCTCGCGAAGCTTATCAGCATCGATCGGGTGCTTTCTCGCTACTTCGGGAATAAACGGATCGGTAACGTTTAGCTCGATGAACTCCAGGCTGTCATGATCGGAGGGAGCAACCTTCGCGATGCGTGCCTTCAGTTGAATTGGCTGGCCAACTTCAACACGGATTGCAAGGTGAATTGGAACACGCTTCTGCGGATCGGCCGTTTCAAAACTCTTGCGCAGACGTTTGGTTAACTGAGGATCATCAGTCTTGAAGATCTTGAG
>CAYWNG010001017.1:0-1655 GCA_964458685.1 uncultured Pirellulaceae bacterium | reverse complement strand
AAACGCAACAGTTGCTTGCGTTCATGCTGTTTCAGATAGGCTTCGATGTCAGTTGCGATTAAGTCAGATTGATGCGACATGGCGTTTTATGAACAAACGAGACAATGTGTATGGGAATTGGAACGAGAGAGAAACCATGCGCTAGAAGTAGCCGCGTCGTTTCTTTTCCTCCATGCCAGCTCCGCCTTCGTCCTTGTCGATAATGCGACCTTGGCGTTCACTGGTCTTGGCCAGCAACATTTCTTGAATGATCTGAGGCAACGTCGTCGCGTCGGATTCCACTGCGCCGCTGAGTGGGTAACAGCCGAGCGTACGGAAGCGAACCGTACGGATCTCTTCTTTTTCGCCTGGCAGCAGTGGCATACGATCATCGTCGCGCATCAACAAAATGCCATTGCGATTCACCACTGGTCGCGGCGCTGCGAGATACAACGGGACGATTGGGATGTTCTCTAGGTGGATGTATTGCCACACATCCAACTCGGTCCAGTTGCTCATTGGGAACACTCGGATCGATTCGCCCTTGTTGACCCGACCGTTGTACAAGCTCCAGAGCTCAGGACGCTGGTTCTTTGGATCCCAACGATGCTTCGTGTCACGAAAGCTGAAGACGCGTTCTTTTGCGCGGCTCTTTTCTTCATCTCGACGTGCACCGCCAAACGCGGCATCGAAGCCATACTTGTCCAGCGCCATCTTGAGCGAGTCCGTCTTCATGACTTCGGTATGCTTCTCGCTGTTTTCCCATGGTGGAATCTTCAGCTTCAGGCCTTCCTCGTTGATATGCACCAGTAGGTCAAGTCCCAGTTCTTTGCGCGCATAGTTCTCGCGGAACTCGATCATCTGGCGGAACTTCCAAGTCGTGTCCACATGCAACAGTGGAAACGGTGGCTTGGCGGGATAGAACGCCTTCAGTGCCAGTTGCACTAGCACCGCAGAGTCTTTGCCAATCGAATAAAGCATCACCGGATTTTTGAATTCCGCGATCACCTCGCGAATGATCTGGATGCTTTCGGCTTCGAGTTGCCGAAGGTGCGTCAGGCTGTAATCGCCCACCACACCGGTGGACTGGTCTGCGGCCTGGGATTTACTTGCTGAATCGGCCATAGCGATCAGAAATTTTTTGCTAGGAATGGTTCAGTGAAATTCGTCTACGTTTGACCACCGATGGTAATCAAGGTCCGTGGATCGTCATCAGAGTTAGTCGAAAATCGGCATTTAGGGCGGCGAAACATTCCTCCCTTTCGGCCAAATCTGCAAAATCACCCCCTCTGATTCACCCTCGCCGAGCGGATATGAAGCAACGACTCGCAGCTCTAAGTCGTTCAAAATCCCGTAATGCCGGGCTTCGCCGCGTTCATCGATCCATTTGGGCCCTTTGATCGTCAACATCCTGTCGATCGAGCCCCAGTGGGGTTCAATCCAGGTGCAAAGCTTACGGATCGAACCCACGGCTCGGTTCACTAAAGTTGTGAAGCGAAAGTCGTCCAAGATGTCTTCCCCGCGAGCTTCGTAGACCGCAACGGGCAGATTTAAGTCAGCGACCATTTCGTCCAAAACCTTGGCTCGCTTCCCCACCGATTCGGATAGTGAGACATTCACATCTGGTCGCAGGATTGCTAGCGGGATTCCCGGGAGACCGTTGCCACTACCCAGAT
>CAYWNG010001016.1:0-1657 GCA_964458685.1 uncultured Pirellulaceae bacterium | reverse complement strand
TTACGCGACAATCGGAAGAGTGGTCCCGACGAGTCGTTCAACGCACTGGGAACCAAGCAGAACAGATCGCTCAAATGGTTGAAGCTGCGTTCGCCAGAGCGGCAAGTCCCAAGGAAGTGGATGCGCTCGCAAATCTTTACGATGCAAGTCTCGCAAGAATCAGAACTTCTGTTAACGAGTCTGTGAGTGCTCAAAGGGAGCTAGATACTCTTGAAGACCAAGTTCGCTCGCTCGAAGCAACTCTGCGTCAGGCGATTCTGGATAGTCGCGCCGCCAAGAGTACGGAACAGCTCGATGAAAAATCCGATGCAAAGCCTGCGGCGACAGTCAAATCTACAACGGATAAACTCGCGCCGATCGTTGAGTGGCGTTTTGACGACAAGACCAACAATCCACCAGTCAACGCAGCCAATCGACTCAACTTGGTAGGATCGTCCAACATCGAAAACGGGGCGTTGCGAGTCGGCCCAGAATCTTACGCAGTTTCTGAACCGATCAAGAAGCCTCTCCGAGAGAAAACTCTTTCCGTACTTGTTCAACTGGACAATCTCAAGCAGCGATCTGGTGGAGCAATCACGGTTCAATCGGCAGACGGCAGCGTGTTTGATTCGATTGTCTTTGGTGAGCAAGCTCCGCAACAGTGGCTCGCCGGGAGCAACGTTTTCGCGCGAACGAAGAGTTTTCAAGGGCCACAAGAGGAAGAAGCCAACTCAACTCCAGTTCATTTCGCAATTGCCTATGATCGCGATGGCACAATTCGCGGCTATCGCAATGGAAAGCTCTACGGACAAGCCTATCAATCCGCGGGTTTGCAAGAGTATGCGGCTAATCAGACAGTTGTGACCTTAGGATTGCGACATCTTCCCGCAGGTGGCAATAGATCGCTTTCTGGAAGAATCTATCGGGCTCAGGTTTTTGATCGAGCCCTATCGACAGAGGAGATTGCGGCTATCGCCAGCGACATCGAGTACGTGAGCGAACAAGAGATTGTTGAATCCATGACCGAGAAGCAGCAGCACGACTGGAAGCAATGGAAATCTCAAATCATCGAAGCTCGCCAACGCTTACAAGCGGCTCGATCCAACCTACCAAGCGCTTCGTCCGAAGCACTCTCCACCCAATACGAAGCTAACATGCAACATTGGGCGCTCGCTCAAGTGGCTCGGACGATCTTTACGTTGAAGGAGTTTATCTATGTTCCCTAATGAGCTTCAACGAAGACATTTTCTTACTCGCTGTTCCATGGGATTTGGTGCTACTGCACTCGCCGGAATGCTATCCGCTGAGGCGATGGCCGACGAGCTATCGCTTCCGCAAAGTGCAGCTCTGAGAAAATTGCATCATGCGCCGAGAGCCAAACATGTGATCTTCTGCTACATGTCCGGCGGCGTCTCACACATCGACACCTTTGATCCCAAACCTGAACTGGCGAAACTAAACGGTAAGCCAATGCCGGTTCCTGTTCAGCGAACTCAGTTCAATCAAAACGGCCAAGTGATGGCCAGCCCGTTTCGTTTTTCAAAGTCTGGCGAGTCGGGAATTGAAGTGAGCGAATTGTTTCCTGAGATCGCCAAGGTTGTCGACAAGCTGGCCATCGTTCGATCAATGACCACTCCCGTCAATGAACACGCTCAGGGCAATTTCTTCATGCATAGCG
>CAYWNG010001015.1:0-1663 GCA_964458685.1 uncultured Pirellulaceae bacterium | reverse complement strand
TGATTGGTGATGCTGGCGATGATGCTGCACAAGTCAAGCTCGAGTCACCGACTGGAGCAAGTTCCTCAGCGAATGTCACTATCGATCTAGGGGCTGGCAACGATCGGGCTCAATTAGATGTCGTCTCCGAATCTGGAGTGAACACACTCAACACCATCATACGAGGCGGCGATGGCAACGATGAAATACAAGTTCAGTCAGACTACAAGCCTGGCGCAATTTCGGCAACTTCAAACGTCCGATTTGAAGCTGGCGCTGGTGACGATCTGATGCGACATTCTATGCAATCGGATGCAGGAACGAGCAGGTCAACGCTCATCACAATCGACCCGTCGGGTATGAGCAATCTTAACAACCGTGTCCAACTATCGCAGTTGGTCCAAACTGGTAATGTAGCCTGGAATGTCTCGGGCAGCGTACAGATGGACATTGTTGAAACGGAGATCAACTCGCAAGCCAGTCAACGATTAACGCTCAATGGAACTGTGCGAACGAGCGACTCCGGCGACGTTGTGGTTATGAAAGCCAACCATCTCACCGCAGCTCCGGTTGACCTAACTCTCACCAGTGACATTGGCGCTGGCGATGACGAGTTTATGTTTGCACTGAACACGAACAACAGTGCAGTAACTGTGAATGCCAGTTCGATCCTCGGTGGTGCCGGCAATGATAAGGTGATGCTCGAGCTAGCTGGGAACGTCACTGCCAACCGACTAACCATGGATGGCGGGCTGGGTGACGACCTGCTGACTTTAATCGCCAAGGGTACTCTCCGAGCTGGAACGAATAACCCACTCATTCGCGGTGGAGATGGCAACGACAAGATCGAGTCGATTGTTGAATCGTTGACGTCGGGTTCGTTGCTGCTCGATGGCGGCGCCGGATTTGATGAAGTCTTTGGTACTGGCACCAAAATCAATGCCGAGATTACTTGATAGCGACTGAATGCTAACTTGATTCGACTAGGACGCTTTTCGTAGCTATAAAAGCTGCGCAAAGCGTCCAGCCATTGCCTAGGTTCAACGGCAATTGGAAACCTGGCGGTTGGATTGTCGGCCCTGGCATGCAACCAGCCAGGAAGGTCGCCGCATAGTGCAGCGGAGACTGACCTGTAGCTGTAGCAGCCGCTACTTTATTCCGTAAGGAACCGGAACTTTGTCGAGCTTGAATGAATAGGATTGAGGCTTTCCAGTCTTCTCCATTGCTCGGACGATAACCGACTTGATCGCTCGAGCGTAAGGTAATGCGCCGAAAGTGAACGATTGCGTGCTACTGGAATGAGCCTCTTGTCCAAATGATCCGCCTCCATTGCCATTCCCAAACCCACTGCCACTCGCACTACTACTTCCGCCGGCACTACCCGATGCACCTGGATAGTGTAACGCCCCTTCGCTGTCTTGAATCAATACTTCAAAGGCGCCTTGTTGTTCCAAAATTGACTTCATCATCGCTTGCGCATTTCCAAACTGATTTCCCCGCTTCTTGGTGAGCTGAGGAAGAGACAGAGTGACGTGAATACCGTGATCATTCTTTTGAAGATCTTTGAGAACAAAGGAGTGTTCGCCGCTCTTTTTTGTCGATGGCTTTCCGTTCGGGAATTCCACTTCAATACGACGACCTGGAGTTACTTTGAGATCTCCGGAAATAGTCAGATACTCGGTAT
>CAYWNG010001014.1:0-1665 GCA_964458685.1 uncultured Pirellulaceae bacterium | reverse complement strand
GTGCAAACCGGCGGGCCGTTGGCCCTTAACTTACTCAGGCTTGATCACCCAGCCCGTTGTTGGGCTGGGCTAGGTAAATCGCTGGGCCTTCGGCCCGAAATCCCGGAAAAAGCGCAACTTCAAAATCCACCGTCTGGCGACGGTGGCTACGGCGCGACAGGTGGCTACGGTGCGACGGTGGCTACGGTGCGACGGTGGCTACTTGGCGTTGAGGATAGTAGTACTCGCCTTCTGTTGGACTAACTTCAACAACTGCTCAGGCGTAACTATCCGTGACCAGTTCAGAAAATCGGCGGCTTGTTGATCGGCTCGCGGTACGTTTTTAAGTTCCAGTGAATCGATCTTGGCACCCATGAGCACAGCGAAGCATCCAACTTCGGTCATCTCGGGCTCAGCAACCATCTTAAACTTCGCCGACTTGAACGATTCAAGCGATCGTACTAGGTCCAACGCTCGCATACAGTCGTAGACTTGCCCGCTTGCCATCGTCGAACCCAGCAACATGAGTCGCCGACGGACTTGCGTCTGATACTTAGCATCGCCACCCAAGGCCGTCAAACCAACTCCGCGTGGTACACAGAGAACGATTGCTTCCTTTCGCTCACTCAATTCAGAGATCCAACTCTCAAAATTGGAAATCTTCTCTTGAGTATTCTTCAACAGTGCGGCTTCGTCTTTGAGTATCTCGTCAAATCCATTGCACAAGAAGTTAACATTCTCATCAAAGCCTGCGGCGTCCTGGATGGCAAAGGTTACGTTTTTGATAGGCTTGTTGTCGTCGGGTTGCAGTACGTATAGTCGGAGGTTGATATCGGCTTGGCAGGCGCACTTGTAAACCGTCAAGCGAGCTTTGCCGAGAACCTTTTCAGAAAGCACTCGTGGGATGGGCACCTCAATTTCTGAAGGCATCGATGGCCAAGCCCCAAACGTTTTACTGCGCAGTTCTTCAACAATCGACTCGGGTGAATGCGGCTTGTCGTTAGTGGCCAGCGTTGTAAAGTTCTCGTAACATCGACTGGTGATTTCATCTTCTGGAATCGTTGCCAGCACTTTCAATTCCTTCACCGTAAAGTACTTTTCGGCAAAGTTGTTGACGGGAGCATTAGAGTTCTTTAGCCACTTGTTGAACCAACGCATCACAGGCATTTGCAGCTCTTGCGTATCGACGTGGCCACCTTCGGTAGTCGCAAGTCCCAGCTTTTCCGGCGAGCCAAAATGGTCATAAAATCGGCGGACATTTCCATGCAAACGCACGACACCATCTAATGGGAAAATACTGTCCTTGTCTGTGTTGCAGATCAGCAGCGGACGAGGTGCGACCAAGGCAGCAACCATCGAATAGTCCCAGCGGTAGCTGTTGACCATGTACATGCAATCGCAATGTCCCTCGACGCAGCCGTCCACACAATGATTCTGGAGATCCGTAATACCAGCTACTGGACACGCAGCTTTGATACGCGTGTCGAGAGCTGCGATCCACCACGAGTACGCGCCGCCACCGCTTCGACCAGTGACACCAAGCTTGTCGGGATCAACATCCGCTCGTGATTGAAGATAATCCAGCGCTCGAACACAATTCCATGCTTCAGGACCTGCCGCCGAGAAGCCACGCGAATTCCACCACCACATATCCAAGTGGTGCGTCCCGTGGTGCTTGCCCTCAAT
>CAYWNG010001013.1:0-1666 GCA_964458685.1 uncultured Pirellulaceae bacterium | reverse complement strand
ATCACTATGAACACGCTTCTCCGAATAAGTAAGCTGGCTGCGATACTTTTAAGTGCCCTGTTGTGGCTGCACTTTTCCAACACATGTAACGCGGGGGGTGAGAAAGAGCTGTGGATCTACTGCCCTGCGAACTTCTTGTTGAAGGAGGAGTGCCAGCGAGTCCATGCAATTATGGAACGCGCGGCACGAGCTGGGTACACCCACATACTGGTGACGGACTCCAAGTTCTCACGTCTTTCAGTGATGGACAAACGTTACTTCGATAACATAGAACAACTTAAATCGAAAGCTGAGCAACTCAATCTGAAGCTCGTCCCGGCTTGTTGCCCCGTAGGTTATTCGAATGACATTCTTTCGCTTGATCCGAACATGGCGGAAGGTCTACCGGTTCGCGACTCGCAGTATCGAGTCGAAAATGGCATTGCTACCCATGTTGCCGATCCGCAAACGTACTTGCCTCCGTTGACCGAGCGAAAAAAGTGGGGATTCATTGACGAACTGTTTGCAGTCGACGGCAACGACATAGTAGCAACGGCCAAGGATTCGCAGAACGCTCGAGTCATGAAACCGATCAAGACTCAAAGGTTTCAGCAGTACCACGCATCGGTTTGGATCAAGACCGAAAATCTCTCTTCGCAAGTCGAAATCAAAGCTCGCAGTCTTAAAGGCAACGACACCAGCTACACCTACTTGAATACCCAACCAACTCAAGATTGGACTCAGCACCATGTTACGTTCAATTCACTCGATAACGAAGAACTGAATTTCTACATCGGTGCATGGGCATTGGAGTCTGGCAAGTTTTGGCTGCGCGATGCCAAGATCGAGTCGACAGGGGCCATCAATTTGGTTCGTCGAGCCACTGCGCCAATTCAAGTTCAGTGGGTCAGTGAGCAGGGTAAAGTTGAACTCAAAGAGAACGTAGATTTTGAGCCGTGGTTAGACCCCAGGCTTGGCGTGATTGAGTACGCGGGACAGTACGAGCCTTGGCATACACCACCGCCAATTCAGCTCAAACGAAAATTGCCTGAGGGTAGCCAATTGTTAGTGTCTTACTTCCACACCCACATCATTCACGGCGAACAGGTTTGCGGAACGATTGGCGATGCAATCTTTGAATCGTTGCTCAAGCAACAGGCATCCGCTGTTGGAAAACTGTTTCCTACAGCGGACTACATGATGTCACACGACGAGTACCGTGTGATGAACTGGACTAAGCACTCGATACCTGGGTTGAGGCCCAACGCCAGTCCTGCGGAACTGCTTAGTCATAACGCGAAGGTTTGCTTTGAAGCAATCCACCAAGAGTATCCCAACTCACGAGTGCTAACGTGGAGCGATATGTTCGATCCATACCACAACGCAGTCGATAGCTACTATCTCGTTAATGGCTCGCTCAAGTCTGCCCAACTGCCGCGACAAGTGGTCGTCGTAAACTGGAACTCTGATAAGAAGTCACAGAGCCTTAAGCATTTTGAATCGTTGGGCCATCATCAAATCATCGCAGGCTATTATGACCCGAGTCCTTACAAACCCAACAAAGACGAGATTGTGGATTGGTTAGACGCAGTCGTTGACCAGAAGCTTCAGCACGTCGATGGAGTCATGTACACCACTTGGCACAGGAACTACCGTGATCTGGAGGACTTTGCCAAGAATGTCAAAA
>CAYWNG010001012.1:0-1672 GCA_964458685.1 uncultured Pirellulaceae bacterium | reverse complement strand
AGCTCAACCTGGCCCAGGCGGTCGTCCACCTCGCAGCCGCCCCGAAGTCCAACCGGGTCACCGCCGCGATCGGCGCCGCCCGCCACGACGTGCGCGAGCACCCCTCGTCGGGCGTGCCCGCCCACCTTCGCGACGGCCACTACGCTGGGGCAGATCGCCTCGGGCACGGTGCGGGATACCAATATTCCCATGACTCCAGTTCCGGTGTGGTTGCGCAAGACTACCTGGGGGTTCACCGCACTTTCTACACCCCGACCGACCGCGGATGGGAAGGAGCGATGCGCGAAGAAATCGAGCGCATACGCACGATATTAAGGTCCGCAAAGCAAAGCCACGACGCTACTTAAGCGATGCTTGCTTTTCCCTGAAAAACACGTCAATTCGGCGAAACAAAGCCACTTTTTTGACCTCTCAAAGCTTGTGTCTAGTCGCTTTTATTAAGACGCTTTAAGGTAAAAAGTTGCGTGCAAAAAAGTTTACAAAAACTGGAGAACCCAGCGATACTCTGCGCGGCACAGCGTGTTACTAGAGGAGTTGGATGTCCACTCAGGGAATGACATGATTACCTCTATGACTCAAACAGAATTCTCGGGCCCGATTCTAGTAATCGAAGATGATCCGATTTTGTGCAAGGCACTCACACAGGCCTTGACCGACCAGGGTTATCAGTGCGAGTCCGTGGATAGTGGAAAAGCGGCAGTAGAAAAAGTCCAGGCTAACCCATTCCCTGTGATCCTTCTTGATCTGGCGCTTTCCGATGAAACTGGCCTCGGGGTGTTGCGATGCATCCGAGAGGCGGACGAGAATGCCAACATTATCGTCCTCACGCCTTTGGAGTTTCGCAACGAACGCCTATCTGCCTTGACGCACGGCGCGGATGACTTCGTCATTAAGCCGTTTTCGATGGCCGAAGTTCGAGCTCGCGTGGACGCCGCTTTCGTCAAATCCAGAACACGTCCCAAAACACTTTTGGATGTTGGTCCATTGTCGATGGACTTGGCCACTCGCAAAGTTCTGCGCGGTGAGCGTGAGTTGCAATTGACGCCGACCGAATTCCGGGTCCTTGAAATTTTGATGCGGAACCAAGGCAAAGTGGTCACGCGTCGCATGCTCTGCGAACACCTCTGGGACCCTGATTGGGAAGGCGTCACCAATGTGATCGAAGTGCATATCAATCGATTGCGCACCAAGATCAACAACGGCACCGACTCGCAAATGATCTTTACTGTCCGCGGCAGTGGCTACACCCTGCGGGCAACCCCAGAATCGGCTCCTGCTTGAACTCTGCGGCATTGCTCAGCCTGAGAATGCTTCTATTTGCTACTATACATCTCCGCGCGTTGCGTACAGGGCGACTTGTTATCGAATCGCCTTGTACGCTAGCAGCTGGTGGCAAATTTTACACAGAGCATTTGTCTAAGGAGCCCCGTCAGTGGAAGACGAGTTGCTCGAAGCGATCAAGGCGTTTGTGCAGCGAGTTCCGCCCGTGATTCTGGATCCCGGCGCGATGCTAACGTCTGAGGATATTCGTAAACTCGGTTACGCGCCGCGGTCACTTTTTGCAGTTGCTTCGGACAGTGACGTTGCAAAGGCTGAATCAGAATTGGGTTTCGCTCTTCCCCCAATCCTCAGGCGGCTGTTTACAGAAGTCAGTAACGGTATCGATGGATTC
>CAYWNG010001011.1:0-1675 GCA_964458685.1 uncultured Pirellulaceae bacterium | reverse complement strand
GTATTCGGTTTCAGTTGACGAGCCCGAGAAGAAGCGTCTTTTTGACATAGAGATGCTGATCGTCCATATCTGCGTCGCCGACTCGGGACATATTATCGTCAGCGGTCGCGACGAATTGCATGCAGCCGAATCTGGGTTTCTTCGTTGTCTGGATGCAAAGACACTAACGACTCGCTGGAATATCGAACAAATCCTTCCGCTTGGAATTGCCGCTCACGATGATCGAGTCGTGGTGACGGAGGGCGGAAACTGGATTTCTTCGTTTAAGCTTGAGGACGGTAAGCCAACAGGAAGGCTGACGGTAGGTAACGATAAATTAGCACTGCTAAAAGTAGCCGCTAACGCAAACACGATCTGGGCTCTTGGCTCTGACCGAAAGACGCTCTTCGCGGGGGGCTATGGGGACACAGTACATGCAATTCAAATCTAGGGGTACTATTGACGTCAGTCGGTAGCATCCGAGGTCGTGCGGCGATAGGGAACGATTCACGGCGCCAGCGGGAAGCCGATTAGTGTGGGGACACAGCAAAAGTGTAGTGTAAGGGATAGTGTAAAGGGGACACAGCACGCGTTTGCCTAGATTAACATTTTCGGATTCTTTGGCAAGTTTTCGAAAATCCTTGTAAGGATTTCGCCTCTCATCCGTCTACCAATTCTTGGCCAGTTCAGTTTCCTAAGAAGGAGAGCAACAGAGCTGGGCTTGCAGATCGAATCTGGGTTATTGTTGCTTTGGGTGGGAGGACCCTGGCTATGTGCCGCCTGTGTCGCTGGGAATTGTTTACGCCCGATGAAAAAGCTATCGTCCATGTGATGAATCGCACGGTTCGTCGTTGCTTCTTGTTCGGCGATGATGAGCTCACTGGGCGGAACTATGATTATCGCAAGGATTGGATCGAGCTACGAATGGAGTACCTGGCTCAGTACTTCGGGATCGATATCCTTTGCTATTCAATACTCTCCAATCATTTCCATCAGGTTCTTCGGCAGCGACCTGATGTAGTCCAGCAGTGGAGCGACACAGCGGTTGCTCAGCGATGGTTGATGCTCTGCCCAAAACGCAAGAACAAAGATGGCTCGGCGAAAGAGCCCACCGAAGGGCAGCTCAATGCGATTCGCAATAACCCCAAGAAGCTAGCCGAAACGCGATCTCGGCTGAGCGACATATCGTGGTGGATGCGACTGCTTTGCCAGAATATCGCTCAACGTATTAACCGCGACGATGATGAAAAAGGGAAGGTGTGGCAAAATCGATACAAGGCTGTACGGCTTCTCGATGAAACTTCGCTTTTGGCCTGCGCTGCCTACGTCGATTTGAATCCAATTCGAGCAGCCATTGCAGAGGTACTTGAGCAGAGTGATTACACCTCGATCCAGCGTCGCATACAGGCTTTGAAGGAAGGGATGGAAACAGAGTTGCTCGGCGGCAGCGAAGCCTGCTCGAACGCAAGCAATGCGATTGCTTCTACGCTAGTTGGTGACACGAAGGATTGTCAGGCTGAGTCAACTTTGAACCCAGGCTCAGTTCAACAAGCTCAAGAAGTTCAATCATCTCGGCTATCCTCGGCTCGCGATAGATCGATCGCACCTGTAAAGCTCCACGAGCTACGCGATGCTCTACAAGTGAAGCCAAGCACCTCAGGCTATCGATGCAGCGATCTTGGCTTTCTGAACATGA
>CAYWNG010001010.1:0-1676 GCA_964458685.1 uncultured Pirellulaceae bacterium | reverse complement strand
GCAATTCATACGCTGCGCACTTGTCACGATTGCAGTTACTTCTGTCCTTCAAGCTGAGACTCATTTGCAGCGAGTTTGCAACCGTGGATGTATTCCCACGCTAAGTGGTCGCAATTACGGTCACGATGCAGCTCGTTTCCAAGTGACCGATTTCGCAGTTGCCAACGCCGTCACAGGGCAGGGAAAGCAACTGCGCAAACCTTTTCACTTCCGGGCTTTGGCCCTGGACCTGGACCATTTGCATCTCGAACAAGTTGGGCTATCGATCTATAAGGCTGACGGGAAAGTGATAGCAACGGGGCGAATTAGCCACTCTGGCGGCGACGGCGGCTTGATTGGCAGCAATGTGATCATTCGTGTTCGTGCTTTTGTCGCAGCATCACCAGAAACTGCGAGGATCCCGCCAGATTCGGTTGTTGTTTGGGAATCAGAACAGAAAATCTGGGTTCCTCGCGGCGGGCCCCAATCGATATCATTGGTTCCAGCGCACGATTATCTTACCCAGTCACAAATGACGGAACATTTTGAAGAAATTACCCATCTGGAAGTGACGATGGAATACCGACGGGACCGATAGTAGGGATTATGACGATTTCCCTACAAACTGCGCAAACTCGCCTTTGGTGGTTGGCGCTCCCGAGGTACTGAACCATGCCCTCCTGTTTTGTCGGCTGGCGGCTGAACATTGGTGTGCTGCTCGTTTTGGCTAGCATTCTTGAAGTCCCAAGTTCGGCTGCGCAAGAACCCGTGGTCGCTGGACTGAATGAACTAGTAATCTACGACCCAGGGGTGCATGAACGCGGCTTGCCATCTCCGCAATTCGTCGAGACGGAAGACGGAGCTGGGTTGAAGGTAGACATTCCTCCCACGGTTCATGTGCATCGCTATTACTACAGCGGCGACAAAGAGTTCCAGGGCCCCATAATTAATGGTGGTCCAACGGTAGTTGTAGCTAACCATCCTAAGACGGGCGAGCGAATGTACTTCGACGTCGTTCTACCGGCGGGTGCTCCGCGGATTGCTCACAACAAGCATTCAATAACCTATGTCTATCCAGACAAGCGAGTTGCGATCGAGTTTCGACAATTTTCTTTGAATAAGAATCGCGCAGCGGTGAAGATTCAAGGCGGGCAAGGCCTGCGACGCAATCTACACGATGCACGTGAGAACGTGAGTGAGCGTGTCAAAGAAGGGATGGCGAACTCGCCCGTCATCCAATCTGGCAAAGAGTGTTCTGGGGAAGTGAGTGATTTCTTCAATGGTGTGAAAGTTACAATTGGAGACTTGAGCACCAAGAGTGCGGACGGGCTCAAGACACTTTCCAATATGATTCCAGGCGTGACCTACCTGAAAAGTCAGGCTGAACAGGAAGCTCAAAAAGATTACGAGAATATCATTCGCCAAGCTGGGATCAAGAAGGCGCGTGAAGAAACGCCGTTCATTCGAACGAATCGCTGACGAAAGACTGGTTTTTAATTTTCACCTAGTAATTGCAATGCGGTATCTGATCACGCAAGACTTGATGAATCAGGCAACTAAGGACTGGTTGCCACTGCCCCAAATTCCGAAGGATCAGTGAGAATGAAGCTAGCCACCAATAAGTACTTTCCAGTCGTGGTGACAGTGTTGTGTCTTGCGAATGTCCTTCTGTTCAGTATTGGCAGCAAGCAAGAGCG
>CAYWNG010001009.1:0-1682 GCA_964458685.1 uncultured Pirellulaceae bacterium | reverse complement strand
CGGTGGAGTTGTTCAGCACTTGCTTGCACAGTTGAAGGGCTTGGGCGATATGCAGTTCTTGGGTTTCCAGCGTTGCGTTGGCTGGAAGTGGTCCAGGCGTTTCAGGGACGTTAGCAACGTTGCCGATCACATCACACGGGCCTAGTTGATAGTGCCAAGTAGATCGATGGTAAGGCTTTCCCGTTCCGCCTCGAACGACATCAGGCCAATAGCCGGCGCGACCTATTAGCCAGTGGTCAGTGTTCTTGACGTTGGCCGGGATTTTGAAGTCTTCCGCAAACCGTGGGTGTTCTTTCAGAATCCGCAAAAGTTCTGTTTTGCGTTCTGGTGGCAATTGATCGAAAGCCATTACCGCGATTATGTGGTGACCGCATTCCGACCAAGCTAGGACGGGATTGCAAAGAATCAGGACGATTAGCAGCGTTGCAATTATTTTCATGGCGTGACCTTTGAGCGGACGGAAAACGAGAATCTTAGCACAGCCGCCAAGCAGCCGCTTTTCTGTTCGGTTAAGATTCTACGAACGGGGAAGCAAGCTGTTTTAAACGGATTAGTTAAGGAGTGAAGATTTTGTCTGAAGAAGCTTTTGTAGGCTTTCCTGATGAATTGAGGGGACCATACCAATTAGTGCGAGATCAACTCGTCAACATCACATTTGAATGGGACAGTTATTGCAATCTATTTGGCGTATCTGAAAAAAGGCTACAGCTTTTGAATACTGCACCAGCGTTTTTCACGTTAGTTCACAAAGCATTGCTTGATGCAGTTGTTCTCGGTCTCACCCGACTTCAAGATCCTGCGAAGTCGTTTAAGAGCAGAAACCTATCTTTCGCTACATTGGTCGAACTCAGCCGCGAAGCTGGACAATGTTCATTGGCGGACAGGCTAGATAGTTTACTTACAAAAATTCGCGACTCATTTGAGACAATTTCGCGTTATCGTAGCAAGAAAATTGCACACACTGATTTTGATCTTCGACACGATGCACTTTCCCCGGGTTCAAGAAAGCAAATCTCCGACTGTATCAAGTTACATCAAGAGTTTATGGAAATGTTGCTTACTGAATTCGAAGACTGTGGACAGTGCTGGGAGGTAATCGCTGTAGGGGACAGCGACGCAGTTTTAAGCATTCTTAAAGACTATCACGCATTTCACAAACTGGAGCGACAGGACTGGGAGTTTGCAGCCCGCTTGCGAGATCACGAATTTAAAGATGCTTGAGAACCGAGCAAAAGATAAGATTCGGGCCACGGTAACGCCTACGATTCTCGATCGACAACATTGACGCGATGATACTACCGACACCGATACTCAAAGCCGAGCTAGTGTTGATGGACGACGATATTGTCAGGTATCGAGTCTACTGCGATCAGTGTAACGATTGGCACTATCACGGGCCGCAAAATGGGCACCGCGAATGCCACTGTATCAACCCCGATTCGCTCTACCATCGAACTGGGTACTTTATCGAGCTTCAACCACAAGTCGGCAAAAAGTAGTTTCGTTTACTGGAATGTCCTTCGGCGGTTTTTTCTTGTCGTGGTGACACCAAAACGCAGCGCCGACACATTCGTAGACTAGTTCATTATTGGCCGTATCGCTCTTTAGATCGATTGTGCCGACTCCCAGCGTTGCACCTTCCCATTGGACTTCGGCAACGGCTATGAGCGGTTTGCGGCGTT
>CAYWNG010001008.1:0-1687 GCA_964458685.1 uncultured Pirellulaceae bacterium | reverse complement strand
CAACTCGCCGCGCCCTTCGATGCCTTCAAAGAACCCGAACGCGAGAAGGTTCTCAGTTGGCTCAACAACTTCCGCCGCCACGGATTTTTGCCTTAGAAAAACGGCTGGTCACGGTATGAACCAAGCCATAAGTGATTTTGGTAGTAGCGGCGAAAATGGAAACTTTCGCCATGCATTCTTACTCCAGCATGCCAATCTTCCCAAGAAACTGATCGCGAGTAATAGAACCCATCGTGGTGAATAGTTGTTGTCATTTTTGTTCAGAGTCCGTTGTTGTCTGAAGCGAAAGCAACGACCGCAAGCACGTCAAGCGGTCATCTCTCGAAAAAACTGCCAGCGATCCAAAAAAACTGCGAAATCGGTGAGTCACCCCCAAAGCCGATTCTATTTGAATGTCACCTTCCGCGTCGGTAAACTACACATTCGAGCAGTCCAATTCGCGAAGAATATTGTGATAGTTGCCGTTCTGCCTTCAGGTTCACTTGCGATTTCAGACTATGCAATCCGACAACAATCCTTACGCTCCACCCAATACCCAGTCGTCCGTGGAGCGACAACTATCCGAGGAAGAACTCAACAAGCTCAAGACCAATGCAACCAATATCTTCGCGACCGGATTGTTTGGTATACTCGCTCCTGTCGTGGCTGTCTATTCGGTTGTATTCCTTCTGAGGAATCAGATGGCGTTTCCGCGTCGGCGTCTTGCCGTTGCAGGTACGATTCTTCATTGCTTGTGGACTCTGGTTTGGATCTATTGGTCTTACACTCGTTGATCTTCTTTCCTTAAGGCTTGAATACATGCCTCAAGATGACGATTTCGCGAAGCCAATTATCATCAGAGTCATTGGATCTCCATGAAAACTCATCTAATAACTGTTCTGCTCGTCTTTTCAGCCGGTTGCGGCGCGGCCCCGGACAATTCTCCTGCACGCAATTGCTCCATTTGCCTGGAAAACAGGAGCAGCATGTTCATCGAAGATGCCTACTGCGAAAATGAATTTGGCAAGTTGGAAGTAGGCGCACTTTCGCCAGGAAACTCGAAAACCATGGGGTTCGTTGGTTTCTCTCCCACGACTAACACCACGGCATAATTTAAACCCAGAGACAAATCACCAATCACCGCGAATTTCAACGTTATTTCGTACATGCCGCCAGAGTTCACTTCGGATGATACGGTTCAATTGTCGCTGCTTGAAGATGGTAGGGTTATACTAGTTTTCAAAATGAGTGAGGTGATTTCGAAGTCGTGGGAATGTCGGAAGACGAGATTTTGCAGTGGAAACTAAACTCGCGACTTTTCAAGTATGCGAGAGAAGGAGATCTCAGCCAAGTCCAACAACTCGTTTTGCAGGGGGCGAATCCGAACTACAGAATTCCAACTGGCGCAACACCTCTAGTAATGGCCGCCTCTGGCGGTCACCTACCAGTTGTACAGTATCTAGTAAGCAAGGGAGCGGCCATAGATGATATTGACCGCGATGGACGTGACATTTTCGATCACTGCAAACGTCATCCTGATATCGTCGATTACCTAATTACCTAAGAAAACTCAAGCAGTCGACTATGTGAGGGATTCGTGTACTCAAGTAGAAATGCTCTGCGGCTTGTCGAGGAATATGCAACTAAATGGGGTGTGTGCTTGCCTGGCAGCCCCTCAGTCAAGTGTGCAAGACGTTGGCTCCTCATT
>CAYWNG010001007.1:0-1693 GCA_964458685.1 uncultured Pirellulaceae bacterium | reverse complement strand
GGATTCGGTGTTTCATGTGTCAGCATGATGGACCAGTGGCATATTCGTTGAAGTTCGCAGTAAAGAAATGGGAAGCACAATGGACAGTAGCGAAGTAAGCAATTTTATGTTTTACGTGATGTCGGAAGGCGAGTTGATGGGGTTCAAGGAATGCCCTGAAGATGCGTTTGACGATGAAGCGGATAAGGTCTACAGGATGGTGTCGTGTTACGACGTGATGCTGATGCACGCGGAGCGTGGTAAGCGATTGGACGAAGTGTTGCGGATGTTTCCAGAAGTGAACGATCCAAAGATCGAAGACGGCTACCGAGTGAAAGCCGATGTGACGGTCGGTTGGTTGCGGTGTCTGAATGTCATCGCTGGACTTTTGCAGCAAGAACTACGAGTAAGGAATCCAGAGTTTCGCGGCATGTTTAACCGAGCAAGCTAGGTCCGTGGAACAACTTATTCACCGATTTATAAAACGGTTATTGCGCAGGATATGCAAAAATGAAGCTACTTGAGCAGATGCAACAAAAGATCAAAATGCAAGGCCTGAGCCCTAAGACTTTCGAGACTTATGCTCAGCACTGCGAGGACTTCTTTCGTTATTTGCTCAAGCGTTTTGGAGAATGGA
Source organism: uncultured Pirellulaceae bacterium (assembly GCA_964458685.1). Classification (GTDB taxonomy): domain Bacteria; phylum Planctomycetota; class Planctomycetia; order Pirellulales; family Pirellulaceae; genus Aureliella. Next base: position 1,077 of record CAYWNG010001007.1, on the reverse strand, counting down.
AGCATCCTAAAGACGTTGGCAGAGCTGAGATTGAGGCCTGGTTGACTCACAAGGCCAATGTAGAGCATTGTTCGAAGAACTCCCAGAACACCGCACTTCAGTCAGTTTTGTATCTCTATCGAGAGATTCTTGCAGTCCAGATTGAAAACGTATCGGCGATGCGGGCCAAGCGAGCACAGCACACGCGGGAAGTGATGAGCGTCCAAGATGTCGGCAAGCTGTTCAATGAGCTTTCTGGCGTCGATCTTCTGGCTGCTCAGTTGATGTATGGATGCGGTCTTCGCATTAGCGACGTTGTTGGCCTGCGGCTCAAAGATATAAGCTTCGACCGTTGCCAGCTCAGCATCAAGGCCGGCAAAGGCGACAAATGGAGGTTTACTTCATTTCCTAAAGTTATTCATGATTCAGTCCGAAGGCAGATTGATTCAGTGCGAGTTCTGTGGAGTCGCGACAAAGATCAAAATCCGAATGGCGTCGCGCTGCCTGACAACTTTCGCAAGAAGTCTCCATCTTCCGCACTCGATTTGCGATGGTATTGGCTCTTTCCAAGTGAAAATCTGAGTCGAGGCGAACAGGGAATTCTTTGCCGATGGCATCGCGACGAGGACCACATTGCACGCCAGATAAGCCAAGCTTCTAAGCGAGCTGGCATCATGACGCGGGTAACATCGCATGTGCTGAGGCACAGCTACGCGACTCACGCCCACGAGCAAGGCGTTCCGATGCGGACGCTAATGGAGCTGCTGGGGCATAACGACATTAGGACAACCGAGATCTACGTCCATGCCGACCAGCATCAAGCGACATCGGCAAAGAGCCCGTTGGAGTCGCTGCTGGCCAATCCACAGGCGGTGATAGAGCAACGCAAGGCCGACGGAAAGCCAAAGCTAAGAGTGTTTGCTGGGTAGTTGTTAAGGATTGTTTAATAGGTTGGCCCGAGAAATGGAGGGGCGAGGGATGTTTGACAAGGTGGAAACTAAATGTAAAATATGTGGGTTCTGTTTGCGAGGATTAGCGTTCTCGGCATCAATAATCAAGGTTCTGAAAAATCCCAGTATTCTCCATCCATCATGGGTG
>CAYWNG010001006.1:0-1698 GCA_964458685.1 uncultured Pirellulaceae bacterium | reverse complement strand
GCATTGGAAGCTGACCCCAAGTGTACCGTGGCCTTGCAAAACTTGGGCTACTTGCTGTTCAACATGGGCGAAGCCGAGAAGGCTCACGATGTTTACGAACGACTGATCGCCCTGGACCCTGCGCCACTGAATCGTTTGTTGGCAGCCAGCGTCTTGCCAGTTGTGTATGATTCGCGCGCTGATGTGGAGTACTGGCGCAAGCGACAGATCAAAGTGCTGGATGAATTGCTCAGTCAGAGCGGCCGCGTGGATGCAACAGCATCGCTGGTCCCGACCGCCTTCTTCGCTGCGTATCAAGGATTGTGCGATCGCGAGTTGATGGAGAAGCGCGGTCGAGCCGTCAAGGGTCGCGACTTTACGGACGGACGAAAGATCAAGCCGCGCGCCGATGGGCGTCGACGCGTGGCTTTTATGTCCGCTTACTTTCGAGATCACACGATCGGTCGCTTGAATTTACAACGATTGCAGCATCTCAGCCGCGAGCGGCTGCATCTGACAATCGTCTATACGGGCGGCGCGCGCGATTCGATGGTCGAGCAATTCGCTGAGTGTGCCGATGAGTTTGTGCAACTTCCGCGCGATATCCAATTGGCCACGCAAATGTTGGCTCAGCTTGATTTAGATGTCTTGGTTCATGCCGATGTTGGTATGGATGCACTCACTCAGACATTGGCTTACTCGCGATTTGCACCTATTCAAGTGGCTACGTGGGGACACCCTGATACCACCGGTAGCGCGATGATGGACTATTATCTCAGCAGTCAGCATCTCGAACGTGCTGACGGCCAGGCTGACTACAGCGAGAAACTTGTATTGCTGCAGAGCCTGGGCATCGACTATCAGCGTCCGCATTTAAGCCCACAGGCCAAGAGCCGAGCGGATCTGGGTTTGTCGGTCGATAGACATATCTATGCTTGCCCACAGACTCTGTTCAAGTTTCATCCCGACTTCGATGAGGTCTTGGCTAATATACTCAAAGCGGATCCATTGGCCGAGATCGTATTGCTGGAAGGTCGCTTGCCCGAGTGGACTCACCGCTTGAAGCGTCGCTTCCGGCGCACTTTGCCCGACCAAGGTGAGCACGTACGTTTCTTGCCCGCGTTACCACGTTCCGACTTTCTGTCGTTGTTGGCAGTGTCCGATGTGGTGTTGGATCCGTTGCACTTCGGCGGCGGCAATAGTTCGCTCGAAGCCATTGCCGTCGGCGCGCCTGTGGTAACAATTTGCGGAGATTACCTGCGCAGCCGTATTACCAGCGCGATTTACAACCAAATCGGTTTCACCGAGCTGATCGCTAAAGATTCCGGCAGCTACGCGTCTCTCGCGGTTCGCTTGGCTTGCGAACCTGGTTATCGCGAGGCTGTAATCGATAAGCTCCGATCCGCTGCGGCAAATCTATTCGATAACCACACTGCTGCCATTGAACTAGAGCAGTGCTTGTTGTCCCTCTAAGCCGCTGGCGCTGCGCAGGGCTGTTTTGTTTAGCCCGTGGCCGAAGGCTATGCGAACCCGCTAACCAGTTATGCCTTCAGCTAATCGATGTAGCCACCGTCGCCCGACGGTGGGATTGGGCAAGCATCAACATTCGTCACATGCTTGAGGCAAGCGGGTGTATTGGTGTATTGAAGTCCATTGGTACGTTGAAACAGGCTCCTCCGGCTGCCTACCTACGGCTTTTGATGTTGCGCGTTTTTGATG
>CAYWNG010001005.1:0-1700 GCA_964458685.1 uncultured Pirellulaceae bacterium | reverse complement strand
GGCGGGCCGTTGGCCCTCTGTTTTTCTCGCGAATTGCGTACCCAGCCCTTCAGGCCCTTCAGGCTGGGCTTGGTAAACGAGCGGGGCTTCGCCCCCAAAACCAAATAGCGCAACTTCAAAAAGCGTTAGCGAGGGACTGCGCACGCTTCGGGTTGCGGACGCCTGCGGACCGCATCTCTCTACTCTCCAACAGCTTCGTACTTCGCGGGAACTTTGAATTTCTCTGGATTGATGAAGACTTTGTTGGTAGGCTCGCCTTTTTGCGTTACCAACGGCAACTCGTTGGTAACCCACTCAACGATACTGCCTTTGTAGTTTTTCACGAGCACGCCAGACTTGATCAGCTCATTTGAGAAAGTTGCACTGCGTCCTCCGACCAAACAGTAGGGAATCACCAGCTTTCCACGGTACTTGTCTTTGTCTTTCTCGTATTGCTGTTTGGTGATAGCTCCTGGAATCATCGACACATTGATCTCGTCATCGGATCGAACATCAACCACGACAAAGTTGGACTCTTCGGGCTTCTTACCTTCTAAGGCTGCTTTCTTGGCAGCGGCTTCACGAGCGTCCAACATCTCCTTGAGCTCTTTGGTCGAAATCACCTCAGGCGGCTTGGCAAACGGCGGAGTGATCTGTGCTTCCAAAGTTGCCGAACTAAAGATCCAAAGTACAACTAATCCAGCCCATTTGTATCGATTCAGCATTTTAAGTGCTCCAGCTTAGAACGATTGTTCGCCTCGCCTCGCCCGCAATCGGGACAGCGATGGTTCTGTAGAAGTGCGATGTTTGCTGTTTGATTATATCAACTCCGCGACTTCCCACCCATCAAGATACATCATCCGGTAGAATCTAGTCAGTCTGCTACCTCTGTTCTCAATTGCTCGCCATCACCCACCTACTTGGCGAGATATCGCCAGTAACTTGGTCTGACTGCGAAGGCCCCTGACGCCTTGACGGAGCCTCCGACAGAAAGACTCCCTCCAATCTCCAACTCCTCCTAGAAGAATTTCCACATGAAGCGACAACAGTTCTTGCACATCATTCAAGTCATTTTCCTAGCGTTGATCGGCTTTCCTGCGATTGCTATTGCCGATGAAAAGGTCCAAACGCAGCCTGAAGGAAAGGCTGTTAACGATGGATTCCAGATTGCAGAGACCGATTGGCCCTGGTGGCGTGGGCCAAGCCGAGACGGACAAGCGAGCCGCAGTCAGAAGACGCCTATGACCTGGAGCGAATCGGAGAACATCCTCTGGAAAGCTCCGATCGCTGGCCGTGGTTACGGTTCACCCATCGTATTTGGCGACAAAATAGCGTTGGCAACTTCGGATGAATCGACTGGAAGTCAGTCGGTCGTGTGTCTAGATCGCTCAACCGGTAAGCAACTTTGGTCCACAATCGTGCATCCCAGCGGCGGCATGCGTAAGAACTCTAAATCTACAGCAGCCTCGACGACTCCAGCCTGGGACGGCAAAAACATCATCGTCAACTTTGCAAATTCCGATGCAGTTTACGCGACGGCCCTGACTATCGATGGCAAGATCCAATGGCAAACGTTGATCTCGAAGTACGTCGAGCATCAGGGCTACGGCAGCAGTCCTACACTCTATCAGTCGCTTGTCTTCATCAATGCGGACAATAAAGGTGGTGGGGCAGTCGCGGCACTCAATCGAACCGATGGAAAGATCGTTTGGAATCGCGAT
>CAYWNG010001004.1:940-1703 GCA_964458685.1 uncultured Pirellulaceae bacterium | reverse complement strand
AGGTCAGTCCCCGGTAAGGCAATCAGTCTATTAGAGAAGTTGTTACTTCCAGGTGAACCAGAATCAGCAAGAATAGAAGTTGATGTCAGATTTGAACTCGCCGAGCTCTACATTACCAATCAACAGATCGAAGAGGCCTATGCACAACTGGATGTTATAGTTAAAAGTCTTAAGCTCGATAATGTACAGATCCGAAATGTTATTCGGCTTTGGCGATTGACCGATAGACCTCCGACTTCAGAGCTTACAGCCTGCATTATTCGCACAGAGCTAGATGGAGAGACGCTGGAATCGCTGACAATTGATTTGTCGGAGTCTAGAGATTGGCAGTTTCTTGTTCTGGAATTGCTACTTCACAAAGGTATCGACCGATTAGATTCTGTGCCTCTACTTCATGGGCTCCTATTGTCACTCATTGGAGTTCGGCGATTCGCATTGCTTCCAGATATCTCAGCTCGGTTGCTTGCGCTTGATCCGATGAGTGTTGCAAACCGCTTCAATGCAGCCATGGCTGCGTGGGCTGTAGACGGCGTACCAAGCCGTATGGCATTTGAGCAGTTTATCGAAGCATTAGACGTGTTCGACGAACGACGTGGTGCTAATTTTTATCAGTGCGTTTCATTAGCTTTTGGTGTTTTGGGCGACAAGGAAGCTTCGGCTCGATTTCTCGATCTTGCTCACGATAACAACGTTGCCCTACCCATCAGTAAGTTCTCTTGCTGGCGGTACATCGAGGTTTCTCCCGCCGAGTTTGAAGCTGACT
>CAYWNG010001004.1:0-930 GCA_964458685.1 uncultured Pirellulaceae bacterium | reverse complement strand
AGAGATTCGCTCCTTCGTCGAGACCGGCAATCCGGCACCATTATTTTTGCGGGATAATCGCTCCGTGATTTAGGAGAACGGCGAACCTTTCCGTTGATGGATCCATCTCTGCTTACTTGGTTGGGCAATGCTCTTTGAGGATAGGGGATGTTCGATGGCAAAGCTATTTTCACAACGTAATCGACAACCTGAATCAGAATTGCGTTACGAGTTTTTTGAAAACGAACGACAGCGAATCCTTTATTTACTTGCACAGATTGGGAAGTCGGAATTCGAAGTTGCCTTAAGTGAAGTCGCAGCGATGTTGCGACGAGCATACGGACGGTTGGTTGAGCCAAGAATGAGCTTCTATTCTTCCGGTAAAACCTCTGACGAGGCAATTTCCCATTTTCGCAATTGCTCTCAGGATGAAGCACTCGATTTCATAGAGGCGTTCCTTCAAACGGAAGAGATAAAAGGTCTGCCTTCACAAGAAGCTGATCGGCTTGTGCGAGAAATCAATGAGCTTTTCCTCGAGTGTGGATTGGGTTTTGAACTCACACCCTTCGTGGTCCACACAGTGGAGATTGACCGACCATCCTGCCCTGTCGGCATCGACCAAATTAGTATTTTTCGACGTAACGAACCGAAACTCGTCGAGACGAACTTCGACTATCCACAGATCATTCTGAAAAGCAGCCAGTTTGAACACGAACAAATTGTGAAACCCGCATTGGAATTGTTGCGTGATCTTCGATTCCAAGTTGCTAACGCCGAAATGCTCAGCGCACACGAGGATTACAGAAACGGGAAATACGACGGAGCTATCACGAAATGTGGCTCGGCGTTTGAAAGCGTTCTCAAGACCATTTGTGACTCCAAGGGGTGGACCTTCAAACCCGACAAAGATACGACTTCCAAACTCATTCAAACTTGCAAGGACAATGACCT
>CAYWNG010001003.1:0-1710 GCA_964458685.1 uncultured Pirellulaceae bacterium | reverse complement strand
GATCGCTTGGTCATCCAGTCCCATGCAAGCGGCCAGCACAACACCTGCGTCCTTAATTGCTTCTTGCAAGTAACTTGTAACGACATCTTCAATCTCTTCGGTACTCGTTGAATCTCCGTCCCGAAGTTCGTCTATAAATCCTGACAAGGCCGTAGTGATACGTTGGTAGTTATGATCCAACCTCTCTTGTGCTGCGGGGTCGTAAGGAGCGAGAAGGTCTTGCCCCTGCGATGCACTATGAAGTTTGTCATCGAGGTAGACTTCACGAATACCCAGTTCACCAAGCTGGCGAATAAAGGACGCGCTGACCGGCAAACCGGCCCTAAGCAGGAGAGCACCGCTGCTGTCCCGTAGGTCAGCGTTAAGAATTTGCCCTTCTCGAAGGGATCCGCTCAAGTTTCTTTGGCCAGCGTTTTCGTAAAGTGAAATGATTCGCCCCCTGGATAGCTTGAAGCCGTTTCAGAACTTCCCTCGGGCGTTTAAGGAAGCTTACCTAGACCGTACAATCGATACCTAATGACGATTCGGTCGGCTAAATGCGTGGCGAGTACATAGCCAAAACTACTATCGGCAAAGGCTCTACAATGGCATTAGAATTAGAGTGGCGGTCAGTGTAGATTAGTGTTCCACCCTCAATCAATGATATGCAACTCTTCTACACAGACCATTTTGAATTGCCGTTGCCAGACGGGCATCGCTTTCCAATGGCGAAGTACCGGATGCTGCGGGACAGAGTTGTAGCTGATCCTGTTCATGCCAACGATGTTCTGTTGGTTCCGTTGGCGGCCAGTCTAGAGCAGTTAACATTGGCTCATGATGCCGAGTATGTTCGACGAGTCATTGCGGTTGGCTTGGCGGTATGCGATGCGAAAGAGGGTAAATCGAAAGAAGCGTTGGCCAAGTTGCAGGAGTTAATCAAGAGCAATGACTCGACCGACCAACCGCTGTTCGCGCGCATTTCCAATGCGATGGGATTGTGTTACGAAGCCTTGGGACAAAATGATCAAGCTGCATTGGCTTTCTTGAGGACAGATCTGTTGTTCTCGAGCGCACCGGATTTACATGCCGAAGCCCTTTACCATCTGGCCCAACTCCTCCCCAAAGTGAACGAACCGCAAGAAGGACTCGACGCCAAGAATCGTCTCAAGGCCAGATACCCGGCCAGTCCCTGGAACAACATGAAGTAACATCATGCTCAATCGGCGCGCGTTTCATCGAGTGGCCTGCGGTTCGGCCCTGACTCCATTCTTATTCCAAGATGGAGTATTGGCTGCGCAGGGTAAACCGCCCGCGCGCATACTGCTGCGGTCGTCTTGGCAGATTGTCAACATCGGGGACATTGCGCACACGCCGGGCGTTCTGGCTCTGCTCGAAAAGTATTTGCCCGATACCGAAGTACGACTGTGGGCTTCGGGCGATCTTTCTGCTGAAGTTGCCGAGATGGAGCACAAACGCTTTCCCAAACTGCAAATCGTCAAAGGCACGATCGGCGAAAACGGGCAAGCGAGCAAGCCTGAATTGGAAGAGGCACTCCAGTGGTGCGATTTCCTACTGCATGGATCGGGACCATCGTTGGTCGCTCAAAAAGATATAGCGGCCTTCCTTAACCACTATGCGCAACCCTTCGGAGTTTACGGCATAACGTACGCGGGCGACAATCCGGAAGCCGCCGAACTGATGCGGCAAGCCCGTTTCGTGTACTTTCGCGAT
>CAYWNG010001002.1:0-1715 GCA_964458685.1 uncultured Pirellulaceae bacterium | reverse complement strand
GCTGCCTGATCGGTAGGGTCGAATATCGGAAGCAAATTATGGGGTTTGTGGATAACTGCCTAAACCGAGCAGAGCCAAGCGGTGAATCGAAGCCATTGATGGCGCACTAATCCGAGGAATCATTAGTCCATGGAAGCTCTAATTGAACTGATTGCGGCTTTCGTTGTTGCGATTGCCCGCACGCTGATCGGGGTTTTTGAGTTCTTGGCCGCATTACTTGCAATTGTCGTTGAATTCATCTTCGTCGCCCTCACACAAGGGATCGCTGCTGCCTCTCGGCAATATAGAGATCGTAAGCAAGATCGCCCCCAGCGACTTGACAACGTAGAGGCCGAAGCCCAATCGCCGAAAGTGGAACCAGCGCCGTCAAACACACTGAAAAGATCTCTAGTCTGGGCAGCGATGGCTTGCTTCATTTGCGTTGTTGCCACGCGAGTTATACGTGATCGAATTCGGAAACAACGTGTCGCTGAAACTCGCTCCCAAGTAGAACAGTTGGCCGACACATTCGCAGAACAAATCAAAGGAGATGGAGAGGCACTAGCTGAGCCTGGCAGATTACGAGACCTTGATGCATGGCAGCAACCGATTGAACTTTTTGTTGACAATGCACTTCTTGGTTCTCTAGTGGTTGTGCGTTCGTCTGGTCCGGATTGTGAGTCGGGATCAATCGATGACATACTCGCAACACGCGTTGTTCACGCTTCGGCAAAGGAGCTTGGTGGCGAACTTGCCAATCGCGGTATAAAGATGTTGCGAAACGGAGTAGCCGGATTGCTACCCAGTCGCGACAAGACTTTGCCCGCAGACATCGATATCGACGAACAACGAGTCAGCGAACAAGAACCTGAATCGGGGCCACGCTCCGGATCAAACTGAATGCTGTATGTTAAATTGATCATTGATCTTCATCTTTCAAGACGTCTAAGTCAGAGTAATGGCGAAGGCGATCCGTGATGCGATTCTCTTGACTTGGAAATAAATGACGAACGAAATTCAACGCATTCGCGATGCTAAGGAGCATGATTTCACCCCATCGCTCATCCTCTGCGACGAGCACCAGGAAGTCATGTCTCCTTGTGGGAAGTATCTCTTGGTCATTGATGTTTACGGAAATGCCGCCACTTCGACGATTCGGTCTATCGTCGTCGCTATCGTCCGCAATGTTGCAACTGGCGAGGTCGTCGCAACGATAAGACGCAATGATGAACGTCTATTTTATTCCTGGGTAACGCGAGATAGCCATGACTACCTGCTGTTTCCAGAAGACCTTGAAGGGCATTCTGTCATCGACTTGACTGATCGAAGAATCGAGGGCTTTGCAACCGAACGCGGAGACTTTATTTGGACGGAGTTCTATCCATCGAATGACAAGACTAAGCTAGCGGTCGTTGGTTGCTACTGGGGCTGTCCGTATCAAGTGACGGTCTACGATTTCAGAACCCCAATGCAGTTGCCACTTCCAATCGTCGGTCAATATGTCCTCCCCGAAAACAACGCGAGATTCGGCGATTGGAAATCGGATGAAACGTTTACCCTGATTGACGACCAGGACCAAGTTCATACTTACAACGTTCCAAAGATGGAATCTACCGACATATGAAGTGCGAGGTGGCGAGCACTACAGGTAAAGTGGCTGCAATCGCAGCAAATTAGAGCATCAGTTCGTCCTTAGGAGTCGTATGTGTGTTAAGCTCGATTTGGAAATGGTTTTA
>CAYWNG010001001.1:0-1732 GCA_964458685.1 uncultured Pirellulaceae bacterium | reverse complement strand
GAGATTCCTTCTCCGCACTTCAATCAGCCTCGTAATCGCACCAAGAGCGAAAGCGAAGAAGCGTAATCAATCATTGCTGATTGCTTTGTTTTTTGGGCTAAGACTGCATGCACCCAACGGATGTTACGCTTGAGAACTTCGCTTCTATAGTTACTTCAAAAAGTTCTCGCTCCGAGCTGTTGGAGGCGATTCGTGCAGAGACTGGTAGCAATCTACCACTCACTAATCGTGTATCCGATATTGCCCGACTGTTCGATGCCGACTCCATCCAAATTGCGCGAATCGTTTCAGCCGAGTTGGACGCAAGCTGCGACGACTTCCTTCGCGACATCGTCTTTCACCCTAACATCGACGAATCAACGCTAATGCAGATACTCGATTCAGGCCTGTGCATAATCGATCTTGCACACAGGACTGGACCACTTTCTCTCCTCGAACGTATTGCAAAAGAACATCGAACCTCTGAGGCTGTTCTCACGCTTCTATTGAAGTACTACGCTAGCGATGACTACACGGAATCCCAGTTTTCGGACTTCGTGCGCGCATACAGCGATGTCCATGGTGTACGATATGAAATCGAAAACAAAGACAATTTGCCTGCAGCAAAGCGCCAGAGCGGGCAGCGTGTGCTCGCTGAACTGCCCAAATGATAAACCCGTAGACGCAAGATTGGATCTCGCGGTTTTCAATCGTAGGTTACTCGCCGAAAACGAATGACTGGAGCCGTTAAGACTTATGGGAAGCTCTCCATGATCAATGCTTACGCGTCAATAAAGCGTCTACTCTCCTTAGGTTTGGCGTTCATAATCTGTTCCTTCAGTATCTGCTCGACTGCTTCTGCGCAGAACGAATTGAAGCTTGGCAAGCTGAAGGTTGGTAAGGTTTTGTTTCTGGGCAACAGTATCACACTTCATGGTCCCGCTCCTGAAATCGGTTGGAATGGGAATTGGGGTATGGCCGCAAGCTCGCAAGACAAGGACTTTGTGCATCTGTTGATTGCTCGAATCAACAAAGAGGTCGGTGGAAAGGTTCAAGTCAAGATCCGCAACATAGCCGACTTCGAACGCCGGTTAACGGACTTCAATATCGAGCAGGATCTGAAGGAAGAACTGGCCTTTACCGCCGATGTTGTCATTCTGGCGATTGGCGAGAACTCCGCGATTCCCAAGAGCGATCAGGATCGCCAGCGAATGTCGCAAGCGTTGAATAACTTGCTGGCGCAGCTCAAGAAACAAAGCCAACCCAAGATCTTCGTTCGCAGTCAGTTTTGGCCCGACGCGGAAAAAGACAAACTGCTCAAGCGAGCTTGTGAGGATGCCAGCGCAAGTTGGGTGGACCTCGAGCAGCTCGGCGCAGACCCCGCTAATTCCGCGCGATCGGAACGGAAGATTGAACATGCTGGAGTTGCCGGGCATCCTGGTGATCGCGGCATGACCGCAATCGCCGACAAGATCTGGGCTGCGCTGACCGCCCAGTAAGACAAAGTACCTTGGCGCAATTCGTTTAACGGCGTTTAACGGCAAGCCGCAGGCGACTGTTCTTCTACTTGCTGCTCATGATTCGTTTTGCGGCATGCCGTGAAACGCAATACCGTTAGGCGATTTGCTGCTTCGTATCCGACATCGCACCGTCAACTGACTTTCGCGAGTCGCATATGCCGTGTAACATTAGAAGGGTGACTCAACTCCTCAAGGACAACCTCATGCCAAAGCTCACCTCGCAACTCCGACAA
>CAYWNG010001000.1:0-1742 GCA_964458685.1 uncultured Pirellulaceae bacterium | reverse complement strand
GCCCCAATCGATCGGCAACCATTCCTCCAATAAACGCACCCGCACAACTGCCCATGCCGTAAATGGCTAACATCCAACCAGCAGCAGAATCACCTAAATGCAGTCCTTCAGTTACGTAAAGTGCCAAGAATGGCAAGACCATCGAACCAGCGCGATTGACAAGAACGACCATGGCCAAGTACCAGACTGCGATAGGCAATCCCGAGAACGCTCTCTTGTACTCTCTGGCTACGCTCCTTATCACAGTGAAACTCTTGTCGTTCGAAAATGGTCTTGGTGCAGCTTACTCGTTCCGATGAGCTACTTTAGCCCGGCAGGAACATCCCCAGTTGTAGGTTCATTGTCTGACGGGTTGTCGGATTCAATTGAGATTTCGGGCATCTGCATATCGTCGCCAAACTCGCTTGAAATATCTTTCCTTTCCTGAGCGACTTCCTTGAAGGCTAGGACTGAAACCGCGATTCCGGTACCGAAACTCAGTATCGTTGCAAGCGTAAAAATTGGCATGACTTTGGAGAGTTGCCAGGCATCCTTGTTCTTCCATCCAACGATCAGTGCAATCAGCCATCCGAGAAAGCACACCACGATGCTGGCGATGCCCAGTCCCACCTGCTTGTTCTGAAACATTTTGATGACGACGATGACAAAGCAAATAAAACCCACCAGTCCGGCAATGCCATTTACAACCTGCAAGGCTACCAACATGCTTCTACTCCATTGAAAATCCGCCACAAGATCCTAAACCTGAAGCGTGCGATTGTAGCACAGCAGCTTGATAGCAGTCTGCGCGGATTTTGAAGGCATTTCGGGAGCAGGTACAGATGACCTGACCGTATTGGGGTCGACGAGGTTCGCATAAGTCGCCTTTCGCTCCCGCATAAGTCACCTTTCGCTCCGCGAAAGTAGCGTCTTCGTAGCTGATCTCCCTGTAGCTGGTCCCGCCAGGGTTCAGAAACAAAAACAAACAACGCTACTTTTGCGGAGCAAAAGGCGACTATGCGTTCGCTATAATGCAGCCAACTTTAAGGAACCTCAAAAATGGAACGACTCGACCGACGACAATTGCTTTCCTACGCAGCCTTTGCACCTGTAGCAGCGGGTGCAGCCAATTTTGTAGCCGCGAACAGCGAGACAGCCGCAACCGCCGATAGCTCCCTTGCGCGAGCCGCAAAACGTTATTCGATGAAGAAGTCGATCAATCTCTGGGCCTTTCCCTACCCCAGCAAGATGAACTTGAGGCAATGCCTAGAACTTGCAAAGCGAGCCGGGTTTGATGGAATTGAGCTGAACTACGACTTGGACAGCGACCTCTCTCCCAAAGCGACTTCGAAGGACTTCGTTAAGATCCGACAGATGGCTGAAGAGATTGGAATTGCCATCAGCGGATTATGCTCGTTCCTATTCTGGCCCTATCCGCTGACAAGTAACGATCCTGCCGAGCGAGCCAGAGGAATGGAACTTGCCGAGCTGATGACGCAAGCCGCCGCCGACTTGGGAACGGAAAATCTCTTGGTTGTTCCCGGCGCTGTACACATGCCTTGGCGAGCCGATCATGATCCGACGCCTAACGATGTCTGCGATCAACGCGCGAAGGCTGCCGTTGCCAAGCTGCTTCCAAAGGCCGAGAAGTTGGGTGTCTACATGAACATCGAGAACATCTTCTTCAACGGTTACTTGATGACCCCCATGGAGATGGTGCAGTTTGTCGATCACTTCGCAAGCGATCATCTTCGTGTGCACTT
>CAYWNG010000999.1:0-1757 GCA_964458685.1 uncultured Pirellulaceae bacterium | reverse complement strand
TTCGACCAACTCGATGCACATAATCATCGCAATCCATTGGGATGTCGAAGTTGATAATGTGCGAGACGGTGGAAACGTCGATGCCGCGCCCAACCACGTCGGTGGCTACAAGCATATCGATTGAGCCATCCCGCAGGCTGGTGAAGACTCGATCGCGATCACGTTGATTCAAGTCGCCGTGAATGCACTCGATCTTCTTGCCTTTGAATTGTGGAAACACAGCCAGTTCTTCACGAAGGATTCGGTGAAGCTTGTCCGTGCCGCGCTTGGTTCGACAAAAGATGATCGCCTGACGAGGCTGCTCGCGCTTGAGCAGCTTAATCAGTGTGTCCAGCTTGTCTTGAGGCCGAACAGTAATGTACCGCTGTTCAATCGCATCCACTGAAACTTGCGAGCTGGAACAATTGATGCGAACTGGATCGACCAAGTATCGTTCCGTCAGCCGCTGAATTTCTGGCGGCAATGTTGCGCTGAGTAGCATCGTTTGTCGATCCTTGGGACACAGCCTTAAGATCTTTTCGATCGCTGGTCTGAAGCCGATGTCCAGCATCCGGTCGGCCTCATCCAAGACGATGCACCAGAGGTCGTGCGTCTTGAAAGTCTGTCGCTTAATGTGATCGTAAATTCGACCAGGCGTGCCAACGACGATCTGCGTACCTTCTTGAAGTTGAGCGATCTGGCGACGCATGTGCTTCCCACCAGCCAAGACAGTGATCGATGTCTTACAGCCCTCAGCCAGCCGCGTAATCTCTTGGCCAACTTGCTCGGCAAGCTCGCGAGTCGGAACGAGAATCATCGCTTGCGGATTTCGGCACTCAGAAATCGGATCTAGCAGCTCGAGAATCGGGATACCGAAGGCTGCGGTCTTGCCAGTTCCTGTCCGGGCTTGGCCGATAATATCTGAGCCATCCAGCGCGACAGGAATTACTTGCGCTTGAATTGGCGACGGAGTGTTGTATCCGAGCTTCTTTAAAGCTCGAAGCATAATCTTGGAGAGGTCGAGTTGACTAAAGGACTCGATTTCGACCGCGGGTTCAACAGGTGTGTCTTGTGGCGAGGTTGCCATGGAGAGCTCAAACAGGGTTTGGCGGAAACAGCGGGCATCCAACGTGCGGACTGCTTAGCGCCTTGACGATCATTAATTATTCGAAGCCATAATGATATTCGCTCGATCCCGTTATTGTCAGCACCGACAGACCAAAGATGGCCGAACTTTCCCACTTTTGGTCGTTGGCAACCCCATTAATAGCCCTCATATCCTACCACAACACTAGAAGTCGAGCGCAATTCGCCCTTGAAGCTGACTTCATCCGATCCGAGCTCCAAGCGATCTTCGTGATTCTTCCAGACTTTTGGGGTTCGGAAAACCGAGCTTAACAGGGCCATAGAGAAGACTGCGTGTTGCTCTGATTCGACAACTGTTCTGGTCCTGCGGAAGGTCACCGCTGAGGGCCTAAAGAATGCAGAGGTGCCGACAGATTCCCCCTAGGCTTTGCGAGCGAATCCATGGGCCTGCGTTCGTACAGAACATCAGCGAGGTTGATTGCCAAACTATTGCTAGCGAGGCTAACACTCCATGCAGAGTTTCGGTTACCATAGCAGCCGTTTAATTCGCAATGAGTGGAGCCTCACACGATGCGAGGCCACTTTGCTTTTCTCGTGAATCCCCTTTCGACAAACGAGCTGAAATGAATCAGAAGCCTACCGCAAAGCATCCTCCTGGTCTGTACGTCTTGTTCTTCACCGAGATGTGGGAA
>CAYWNG010000998.1:0-1761 GCA_964458685.1 uncultured Pirellulaceae bacterium | reverse complement strand
ATTCCACTTCGTCGCCGTCTTTGACTTGTCGAATGCCCTCCAGCACGATCCGTTCGTTTGCGCTAAGTCCTTTTTTGAGTAGGAAAATGTCATCCATTTCATTCAGAATGACTACCTCACGTTGTCGAACGATCCCTTTGATGCCATGGGCGTGGGCTTGTTCTCCTCCGTCGTGCGCGTGACCATCGCCATGATCATGCTCGTTGGCAGGTTTACCGGCGGGCTCGTTGGCAGGCTTGTTAGGCTTCAAGTGAGCGACGCTGTGCTCGCCATCACCATCAGTCTCGCCATCAGTATCTTTCTTGTCTTGCTGAGCCGTTTCTCCTTCCGGCAAAGGCTCGACGACGAACGCATACTTCTTGGCGAGTATCTCGAAGGTTGCCCGTTGAGGAATAACTACGGCATCCTTCATCACTCGACTAAGCAAGATGGTGCCGGTTTGGCCATGTCGAAGAAGTCGATCAGGATTCGGAAAGTCTGCGCGAAAGGCGATATTGCCAGTCTCGTTGTTGAAGTCAGCTTCGATCGCTGCGATTTTTCCGACTTGGGAGAACTTCTCTCCGTTGGCAAGGATCAATTCGACCTTGATGTTCTCTTTATCCGTACTGGCTTGATATTCAAGATAGCGCGATTCGGGGACGTTAAAGTAGACCCACATTACGCTGTTGTCACTTAGAGTTGTGAGGATGTCACCCTCGGAGATCAAGCTTCCTTGTTGATGTCTTTGACTATCGATGATTCCGTCGAAAGGAGCCTTAATGTTGGCAAAGCTCAGCTCTGCTTGGGATAGCTTCACTTTAGCTTTTGCCTTTGCCAGCTTGGCTTGAGCCAGGGCAACTTCAGGCTGGGCCACTACATTCT
This sequence comes from uncultured Pirellulaceae bacterium, assembly GCA_964458685.1. Lineage (GTDB taxonomy): Bacteria > Planctomycetota > Planctomycetia > Pirellulales > Pirellulaceae > Aureliella. Next base: position 900 of record CAYWNG010000998.1, on the reverse strand, counting down.
GTTGAAATAGTTTTTGAGTGTTAGCAAGCTCGATTTCGGCCAACTGCGCTTCAGCAATCTCGGCGTCCAGTCTCGCTTCGTACAAGGTCGTAACGACTTTGAAAAGCGATTCGCCTTCTTTCACCATTTGGCCTTCCTTCACTTGGATGGCTTCCAAGTATCCGCTTTCCAGCGCGCGAACCTCGATGTGCCGGTAGGAGTGAATTTGACAGACGTATTGCTGTGTAGTCACAACATCCTTCACGATCGGGTTAGTTACCAGAATCGTATGATGCTGGTGGTGCACATGTTCTTTAGGCTTTTCACATCCCAATATTGGGCAAAGCAAAGTTAGAATGATCAGATACTTCGTTCGGTTAGAACTCATAGTGTTTTATGCGTTTGAGAGGAGAACTTCCGCAACGTCGAACAGACTGTTCTGGCGAGCAAGGAAGGAGTCAATTGTTGCCGTCAGGGCAGCTTGAGAATGTTGCTCGTGCCGCGCTATTGCATCCCTTGGGCAAATCGCGGGCCAAAAGTCGACTTCTCGCGAGCCAGGGCAAGAAGCACTGGGCTTAATGGGAATTATGCGGCCAATAGATTGATTTAGTGGCGGTCTGGGTCGGCATAGCAGGAATTTGCTTTTCTCAGATTCGAGAATTTCACCCCGCTACCACGGCACAGGTTGCGAGAAAAAGTGCAGGCATGCAAGAAGCTGCACGTTGTTGCCGTAAGTTGCAGCTTTCGAGATCCAGGGTGGGCTCAGATCGGCAAGAGCACCGTGAAGGTTGTTCCTTTCGGGCTCGTTTCAAAATCAATGCTCCCGTCGTGCTGGCGAATGATCTTGTCGCAAAGTGCCAGCCCCATTCCAGTTCCATCATTTCGCGTTGTGAAATAGGGATCGAAAATCTTGGACTGAAT
>CAYWNG010000997.1:0-1783 GCA_964458685.1 uncultured Pirellulaceae bacterium | reverse complement strand
TCGCTTTGGTGGGACTGGCCTTTTTGTTTCCAGCCTACTTTATCGTCTCGGGGATTCTCGGACGACAGGAAGCTTTACCATTCAGTTGGCGGTTGTTGATCTCAGCCGCGATGACCATTGTTTTGTTCTTGCTGGTACCGCTGTTGCTGCTGCGATTGGAAAAGGTCCCAGTGCGATCTGGTTTGACTCTGCTCCGGCCCAAGCTCATCTACTTGGCCGGCGCGATCCTGCTTGGCTGTTCGACTTGGCCTTGGGTTTTTGAAGTGATTGTGGGACTGCACGAGCTGGGTCTACACGGGCTGGATACAAGCAAGTTTGCGGTGGTCGAAAAGATGTTGGAGAGCTGGAAACAGCTTCCGCTTGCACTAATTATCCTCTGCCTTGGCGTAACGCCGGGAGTGTGCGAAGAGGTTTTCTTCCGCGGTTTTCTTTACAACGGACTGAAGCAGAGCTTAAGGGCTCGTTCGACGATTTTTGCTACGGCAATCGCCTTCGGGCTTTTTCACGTGGTTCTTTCAGGCGGCGCGGCCCCCGAACGAGTACTGCCCAGCACGCTGATGGGATTGTTGCTGGGATGGGTTCGCTGGCGGTCTGGAAGCCTAATTCCCGGCATTATCCTGCATGCGACCCACAATTCGGCGTTGCTAGCGATGGCAAGCTATCGCGATGAACTCAACGGATGGGGCCTTGGCGCTGTCAAGCATGAAAGCCACCTGCCCATGACATGGCTGGGAATTGCCGCAGTTGGGTTTATACTGGGAGCAGCCTTAATTTACCTGGATCGTCGCCGTCGCGCGGCGGCAACGGTCGAACTCTCCACGGTCTAGAGAATTCCAAACGGATCATGCCAATCTACGTTTACGAAGAAATCATGCCCGACGGTCAGGATGGCGCGACCTTCGAGGTGTTGCAGAAGCTGTCAGATCCACCGCTTACGGTCCATCCCGAAAAGGGAACGCCCGTGCGAAGAATCGTTGCCTCTGTCTCGATCGCGGGACAGTTTAGCGATTCCAAAATGGCCTCGTCGCTCAGCGATAAAAAGCTGGGGGAGAAAGGCTTTACAAAATACGTCAAGGCAGGCGATGGCGTTTACGAAAAGAGTGCGGGCAAAGGCCCCAAAACGATCTCTGCCAAAAAGAAATAGTTGAGTCTAGCACATACCATCAAGGGTTGTTTGAATGTCTTCGGTCGTTAATTTTAATGCGCGTGTTACTGTCGAACAGGTTGAAGAGGGAAACCAGTTGGCTCCCAAATTCGACCGCGATGGGCTGATTCCTTGCGTCACTACCGACTATGCGTCGGGTGAACTACTGATGCACGGCTACATGAACGAAGAAGCGCTGAAGAAGACGATTGAACTCGGCGAAGCAGTCTACTACAGTCGCAGTCGACAAACTCTATGGCACAAAGGCGCAACCAGTGGACTGGTTCAAAAGGTCCGCGAGATGCGCATCGATGACGATCAAGATTGCGTTTGGTTGCGAGTCGAAGTGATGGGTGGCGGAGCGAGCTGCCACGTCGGCTATCGCTCGTGCTTCTACCGTCGCGTACCCGTTGCTCAAGAGCGCGGTCAAAGTGAAGGTCTGGTCTTCATGGAAGATCACAAAGCCTTTGATCCCAAAGAGGTCTACGGCGACGCGCCCAATCCAACGCAACTTTAACTTTAGTCTGCGCGTAAAACCAGCCGCTACGCGTTAGAGAGCGTCCCGCTTAGAAATACTAGCCGCCAGCCGTTAGGCTCCGGTTCCTTCGGATTTGAAGTTAGTCGTTGACGAAAACAAGA
>CAYWNG010000996.1:0-1789 GCA_964458685.1 uncultured Pirellulaceae bacterium | reverse complement strand
GCTGTGGGAAAACCTGTGGAAGATATTTTGGATCGAGTTGGTTAAAACGATGAATGCAGAGCAGACGATGACTGCGATCGATGATTTAGTCTCGCACGTCTGGATGGTTCGTGCTTTCCTCAAACATAGCGACGAGGCAGCCGAAGATGATGAACTGGCGTCGGTCCACCGAGATCTATACGACTTTATGTTGGCTCTTGGACCAAGCTTGGACGCTGGCGATGCTGAAGAATACTTGAAGATGGCCAAGAAAAAGCTGACCAAGCTTAAACAGGCGGTCGAACTATTTCTTGAAATCCAGCCAGAGATCTCAACTCACACCAACTTCAAAATGGCCGCTCGTAGTCTCAAACTGGCAACGGCGAGTATCGTCAGTTTAGTCAGCGGATATCGGAAAACCGCTGAGCCGAACGTGACTCCATCCTCGGTGAGCGATGAAGGCTCTGAGCTGGCCGAAGATTAGTCATGCCGCTTGGTTGAGCACGCCTAAAAACGAAAAAAGGCATCGAAGGTAAGGAGAGTAACCTTCGATGCCACGCGGGAAATCGCTCAGTGGAAGTTCTTGCGGATTACCGGCGAAGGGGATTCTCAAACGCTTCGAGCTGGATCGGCTCGCCGCGCTCATACGGGTCTTTCAAGTCTTTTGGCAATTCCTTTGGCACCACGACCCGGTTTCCAACGTTTCGGGAGGACACGTTGTCGCCGATTGGTGGATTGCTTGGAACGGGACGCAATCCTGTGGTTTCGGGGTGCGATTGATCGGGACCATCAGATAACTTGACTCGATACGCCGAGCTGAAAACTTGCTCGACCGTGACTTGCGATTCGCCTGAGGCTGGAGCAACCAACTGCAACTGACGAGGTTGCGTCCTGTCTGGCCAGTTGGGTGTCAGGCGCTGAGCTTGCGAATCGTATTGCTGGCCGTAGGTTGGGCGCGAACTGCCCGTTGGCGTGCGTACGGGATTACCATTCGGCTGGCTGCCAACTGGCTGACTATTCGTACGGTATTGAATCGTTCGACTGCGAACTTTGCTTTGGCCGGACCGCGGAGCCTCGTCGACAAACGGGTCGACTTGAGCATCGGGAGCCTGCTGCGTATTGGGCAGGGAATGCGGTTGAACCCGCTGCGGCTGATGTCCTGATGGCGGTGCGACGTTGGATTGATGGATGCCCGAGCTTCCCTGTCCGCATATTTCGCAACCGCAGCTTGGCTTGGCTTCACATCCGCAGCTCGGCGCCGCTTCACAACCACAACTCGGCGAAGCGTCGCAATCGGATTTTCCGAGACCGCTGATTCCAGACATCAACTTGAAGTTCTTCTTAAAGCTCGCATGGAATTGACCTCCGACCTTGTCGATGTGGTCAAGTATCCCGCTATCGTCACGGCACTGGCACTGAGTACAGCTCTTCGATTTTGGACAGTCGCAATCGCCTGCCTGCAGTCCTGCTGATAGTCCAGTAACTCCCCAAAGAGCTAATACGAATTGAGCGCGTTTCATGGAAGTTCCTCTGGCGGTTAAGCCAATATGATCACCCCAGGCTTGGGATTATTTCACTGCATCGAACGCGGCCGAATCTTCAAGGCACTTTGAGAGAACCCAGTGCGTTTGGCGTTCGTTGATGGTGTAATTGATCGAACCGTTATGGTCCGAATTTCCAGAACTTTCCGAACTTGCGCCACTCTCAACGCAGTCTGCCTAAATTAACAAGTTAGAAACATTGGGTTGGTTGAAGGGTGCAACTACGAATTCAACAAAGCGACGCTACTCAAACTTAGAGACAATCTCAC
>CAYWNG010000995.1:0-1795 GCA_964458685.1 uncultured Pirellulaceae bacterium | reverse complement strand
TAGACCTTAAACAGCTTTTGACGAAGGTAATCAACCAGTGGTTGGTGGTCTAAAGGGCGTCCGCAAGCATTGCGGATCAGCTCGGCAGGTTCGTAACACGCACCATGTGCATGAACTTGATGGCGAAGCCATTCAAGCAATGGAACGAACTCGCCTTTTTGGAACATCGCATCCAGATCGCCCAAGTCTCGCTTAGCGGCTTGGATCAACTGCGCCGCGTACAGATTGCCAAGCGTGTAGGTTGGGAAGTAACCAACCAATCCTGCGCTCCAGTGTACGTCTTGCAAAATTCCATCGCTGAAGTTCGGAGGCGTTACGCCCAAGTAATGTTGGTATCGTTCGTTCCAAGCATCGGGAGCATCGGCCACACTCAGTTCTTGCGAGATCAACCGTTGTTCCATCTCAAAGCGAATCAAGATGTGCATGTTGTAGGTGGCCTCGTCGGCTTCAACGCGAATGAGCGAAGGGCTGACTAAGTTGGCGTCGCGGAAGAGCTCTTGCGGCTTCATGCCATTCCAAGCACCACCGGTTTGAGCGGCGATTTTGTCGGTCGCCCACAACCAGAACGACTCGCTGCGACCGACCATATTTTCCCACAGTCGTGATTGAGACTCATGAACGCCAAGACCCGCGTACTTGCCGGCCGGCAGACCGTACCAGTCTGTAGGCAAGCCTTGTTCGTACATTCCATGCCCTGCTTCGTGCAACGTGCCGTAGAAAGCTGTTGGAAAGTACTCGCGATCATAACGAGTCAGAATTCTGCAATCGTTAGGACCGAGCGTCGTGCAGAATGGATGCGTCGTTTCATCTAGTCGTCCACGTTCAAAGCTGTATCCGATGCTCTTAGCTGCCCAAAGGTTGATCGACTTCTGTTTTTCGACGTCGACTGGCGTCTTCCAGGAAGCTCCCGTGGGAGGATTCTTCGAACCCTTCAATTGTGTGAGTAGCTCTCGCAGTGCATCGCGAAGTTTGGCAAAGACATCGGTCAGGTTAGCGCCCTGAGTTGCCTCAGCTTGGCCAGTTGCGTTCGCCCTGCCCTGCCCTGCTTCAGCTTTACTCTGTTCAGCCTTGCTTGGCTTGCCGCTATCCGACCTAGCACCCATTTCATACTGATCCAGCAAGGCATCGTACAAATTGCCGCCATCGGCAAGCAACTGAGCTTCCTCGCGCTTTAGCTTCATGATCTCTTCGAGATGTGGCTTGAAGAGCTTCCAGTCATCTTGGTGGCGAGCTTTTTCCCAGGCTTGCTGCCCAAGCACGCACGCTTTGGAGATCGCTTGCACCAACGATGTAGGCAGTCGCTTGTTTCGTTGAAAGTCTCGATAGAGCAAACGAACCGAACTCGCCTGCGCAAAGTTCAAGCCCAACGATTCAAGGTTCTCATTTAGCGAAGTCAATCGCTGTGAGTACGCCGAGTCGATCTTGCGCTCGTGGATCATTCCACTAAGCTGTGTTATCTGTTCAGCGCGATACTCCCCTGCCATGCTCGGCAGCCCCGTACGCTCGTCCCACTCCAGCAAAGCTTGTGTTGATTCAAGCAGTGCTGTCTCGCGAATGTGTTGGAAGACGCGTTCTAGTTCGGCTGGCGCGTTCAAGGAGGACTCCTTCGGTCTCAAGGATGTTGAAGCAATGGAAGAGTAAATCGCGAATTGCTAGAACTAGATTTTCGCGGGGGTGCCGCAATACGACAATACCACTCACGGAAGACGCTTCGAAACTAGCCGCCACGCTTTAGAGAGGGTCCCGCTTAGGCGGCCAGTGGCCGTTCTGAACTAGCCGCAACGCGTTAGCGTCC
>CAYWNG010000994.1:0-1810 GCA_964458685.1 uncultured Pirellulaceae bacterium | reverse complement strand
CTTGCGAGATCGATTGCAGACGATGATTCAAAGTTTGGAGCAAGTAGATTAATCGCGGGCGAGGCCGCTACGCGAGCTGGCAGATTGGAACAGGCTCTCGCGTACTACCAACAAATCCAAGAGGATTCAGAAGCCTTTGATGTTGGGCTTTACGCTCAGGCGGAGTTGCTTCGCACGTTTTGTCGATGGCAGCCCGCCATCGATACCTATTCCATCGTTCTACAGCGAACTCCGAGCAATTCGGACTGTCGCGAGCGTCTTGCCTTCATCTTGGGGGCAAGCGGTCAGCGATGGGAAAGCGTCCCGTTACTCATGCAGCTCTTAAAAGAGAATCGCTGGAGCATTGAATCCTTGGCAATCCTAACGGACGTTGAACGACCTATAGAACAACTGGACTTGATCAAGCAATGTATGCAAGTGCAGCCCAATGACCCGGTGGTTAGACTTGCTCGAGCGGCTCACCACTTGGTTGATGGCGAACCCGAGATGGCTCGCAAAATCGTTGAGCCACTAACGCAGTCTCAGCCTAACTTATTGTCGGCCCACGAGCAGCTAGGCGAGAGTTTACTCATGCTAAACGATTGGCCGTCCTTGCAGCGTTGGAGTCGAACCCTACCCTCAACTGCCGAGCGATCCGCCACGATTTGGTTTGTTCGAAGCCAAATGGCGAGGTCTCTTGGGAGATTAGAGCTTGCTGCAGGTTGTTTGGTCAGAGTGCTTCAGATCGCTCCCGAGCATCGGCAGGCCAGCTATCAACTTGGTCAAGTACTAGCCAAGCTTCAATCGCCCAATGCCGAGTCGATCATGAAGCGAGCTGAATTGCAACTTTCGATGAGTCAGCAGCTCGACAAGATTCTCGCATCAAATGGCGGTGATGGTAGCGCTATGAAGATCGTTGCCGAAGGTTGTCTCGAACTGGGACGATTTCGCGAGGCTTGGGCATGGGCTGTTACGTCTGCAGCAATGCACGGCAAGCCAGTCTGGGCAAGCAATATTGTTAAGTCCGTTGAGACTCGACTTCCGACCATCAGTTCGCGTACTGTTGAAGAGTATGAGCCAGTTCGTAAGTTTGGGCTTAGCGAGTGGCTAACGCATGCGGATCTCAGTGAGCTCAATTCGATCGATCTACCAGCCTCGATGGCGACACAATCGCCTCCATCCCAAGTTCAGCCTGACAGTTTTCAGTTTCAGCAGGTTTCAAATCTTGGACTGGATTTTACCTACGCAAATGGAGACGATCCGCAGACAAAAGGTGTTCGGATGTTCGAGCAAACCGGCGGTGGCGTTGGCTCGCTTGATTACGATAACGATGGCTGGCCTGACCTCTACTTTTCTCAAGGATCGCAATGGAAAACCGGAGAGAATCTTCCAACGCCAACAGCAGAGCTTCATGATTCACTTTTTCGAAATCGCGATGGAAGAGCCTTTGAAGATGTAGCCTTAAGGGCTCGCATCGAAGAACGTGACTACAGCCAGGGAATAGCAGTTGGTGACATGAACAACGATGGTTTCGATGATCTGCTGGTTGGCAACATCGGCGTCTGTAGGCTGTTCTTGAACAATGGCGATGGGACATTCATGGATGCCACAACTTCGATTCCCGGTCAGAACGAAACGTGGACAACCAGTTGCGCAATTGTAGATATCAACAGTGATGGTCTAGCTGACATCTATCGGGTCAACTACGTTCAAGGCCAAGATGTCTATTCGCTGATTTGCAATGGTAAGGGGTGTTCTCCCACTGTTTTTGATGGCGCGCCGAACCAATGTTGGATTAACGATGGGGTGGGTGGTTTTGTGCCGGTGAAGA
>CAYWNG010000993.1:0-1820 GCA_964458685.1 uncultured Pirellulaceae bacterium | reverse complement strand
CACGGGGCAGCACTGTAAATCGTCGCACCGCTCAGCAACGCCACATCGGCTTTGAGAACTCCGTTCTCTTGCAAGGGCAAACGTGCGGTGATGTTGCCAAGTGGTGAGATCACACAGGTCTCGCCGGTTGCAGCGCAGCGCAAGAAGTAACGGCGACATTCCACCGCTCGAAGTTGTGAAAGCAGGCGATGTTGGGCTAAGGTGTACTTACTCTCAAATGCGGAGCCATTAATGAGAGAGACAAGTAGGTTGGCACCGCCGACAACCATCTGTCTGGAGGCATCGGGAACCATATCTTCATAACACAACATGGTTCCCAATTGCGCGCCGGTCTTACTTTTGATCACTTCTGCGCTTGGGCCTGGGGTGATGTGCTCTGCCATATCAAACAACGCAGCGAGGCCGGGTACATAGTCTTCGAACGGGACATACTCGCCGAAGGGCATAAGATAGCGTTTGTTATAGCGAGCAGTGATTTTCTCGTTTTCATCGATCAGCATGGCACATACAAAAAGCGTCTCAGGATCTTCGGGATCACCAACATAGTTCTTGCCGCCGAGCAGAAGCTCACAAGTTGGCGAAGGCCAGGGACGCAAGCCACGCTCCGGTTCGCGCGAACACTCAAAGACTCGTTTTTCATCCGACAGTTCCGCCAAAGAAAGCTCATAATTGCCACCGCTCGATTCGGGCCAACACACAATGTCAACATCGCTAGCGGCTGATGCGGTCAGTTCTCGCAATTGACTTAGACTAACCACGTAGCTAGGGTCAACTTGAACTAGCCCCACGCGAGTCTTGGGAGCCAGATCTATTTTCGATTGCCAGTAAATCATCGCCCCAATTCCATAGAGGATGTTTAAGGTCACAATCGGCAGAGTTGCCCACGCAATCCTGTTGGCACGGGGTAGCTCAATAGTGTCTTCTTTAGTGTTCGCATTAGCACTGAGTTTCTCACGCAGCCAAACTGCTACCGAAATGACCAATCCAGCTAACGCAAAGCTTATGAAAGTTGTCCAAGCTGGGCCAAAGATATCAACTGCCTGCATCATCCAGGGCCACGAAAGTAGCATGAATCCCATTCGCCACGGGAATACGCTTGGAACAATAAACTCGACGGCCATGGTAGCTAACGCCGCCGAAAACCAGATTGTGCGAAAATCCTTGGTGAAGCGTGAGGCAAACCAATAGCCAAGAGCCATGCGCAGACCATCCCAAAGGATAAGGGGCGCCGCAACCATCAGCCCCAATCCGAATTCAGAATTGATCGTGTAAGCCATGGCCGCAGGCGACCAATGAAATGCAGCAGCGATGGTCAGGGTTGCCCACAGCCACGCAAACCAGAACGAGCCTACGTAACCAGGCCGAGTAGCGACGAACATGCCACAAACAATCGCCAGTAAACCGCACCAAGCAGAATCTTCCGCCAACCAAGGAATGGCATGCAGCACTGCAGTCGTTAGTAACAAGCCGATTGCGGACAAGTGTTTCATGGCGTTCCGAAGCGCTCCAAGTACGGGTTCATTAGAGGTGTCCCCGCATCAACCAGTCGCGCTGGACGAAATACATATTAGTTACAACGCGCAAAACGGTGTCCCGGAAGAAGGCCGAGACACCGTCTGCTATAGGTCGCGCAATCTAATGATCACGAATGTCCGACCAAGTCAGAAATGACTAGGGAACATCCACAACTGAGGTCTTGCCCTTGGTCGTGGTAATGGGTTTGTCAATAACGACAGGAACCGCTGCAACGATGTCAACTGCCGAGACCTTGTGTGGACCTGCCTTGACCTGGAACAGAGCGCTGTTCTTACCTGCGGCAA
>CAYWNG010000992.1:0-1826 GCA_964458685.1 uncultured Pirellulaceae bacterium | reverse complement strand
TGTTTGTTGAAAGAACTCCGAAGTAGCCCAAATCCAAGTTTAACTACAGAACTCGTCATTGCTCTATCAAGGAACCCGGGAAACATATCGCGAATCGCAAAGTGGCTTGCTTCTAGCGAACTGAGCAAAGAGCAACGGCACCAGCTATTGGTTGCCTTAGGCATGTCTAATTACTCGACAGCCTCAACGCAACTCCGCGACGATGTATTACAGCAGATTACCTTTCACCTAAATGACAGCGACAGCGCGGTTCACTTTGCAGCAGATTGGGCTCGACGGGTGATCGCGCAAACTCCACCTACAGAAGCGGTAGTTTCTCCTTTCGATCAGGCTCGCAGAAAAACGCCCCAGGACCTGGCAAAAATACCGCATCGCGGATGGTTTATCGACAGCAACGGCATTCCTTTTGTGGCAGTTCGCGTGCGGGGGATAGGCATGTTGGGTTCGGAACCAGACATTCCTTGGCGGCCCTACATGAATCAGCATGTAACTGTCAGAGAATTCGATTTTGCGATCAGTGCGATCGAAGTACCCAACCAGCTATTCGGGACCTTCCTGGATGAGTATCCGCAAAAAGATATCAGCTCGTCAAGAATTCGACCCATGTTGCCCAGCGCACCAGTAACTTCCCATCCATTGCATAACTACTTACGTTTTTGTAGATGGCTGAGCGATCGCGAACAAGTAGAGCCAGCCGAAAACTGCCTGCCACCCCAGGATGAAATCAAGATAGGGATGACTGCTGTCGAGAATTTCTTTGAGCTAGATGGGTATCGCTTGCCTACACAAGTCGAATGGGAGGTTGCTGCCAGAGCCGGAGCTTGGACAAATAGCTTCTGGGGTAAGAGCAGAGAGTGGACCAGTATGTATACCTGGACTTCACAGAACACCTCTTTCCGAGCAATACCGGTGGGACGTAAGCCGCCTAGTCCTTGGGGATTTTTTGACATTCTTGGTAACGTTTACGAAATCTCCTTTTTCGGCCATTTGTTCCCATTTTATGGTTCGCTGGAGAAAGAAGGCACTCAGGTCAGTGTGCGCGGTGGATCCTATCTTGCCAATCCGCGATACGCTACTACCGACGAACTTAATGCAATTCCTGCCTACAGCTTTGACTCAAATACAGGAATCCGCATCCTTCGTATGCTGCCACCTTTTCAAGAGTGAAGCGAAGACCTGGGCACTTGCGATGGCCCTCAGACTCTCGGACTCCTATGAGCCAAAGCGGACAATTCTCAGAGATAACCTGTCCATCGTTTTTCCCTTAATCCTATCTGTAATTTAGCGAATCGTCACCACGTTTCTTTCAGTTAGATAGAGGAAAGGAGAGCGACTATGAAGATCAAAAGTCGAGCATTGAAGATGGAGAGCTTGGAAAATCGAGAGTTAATGGCTGCCGATGCGAGCTTTGACAGTCGCAGCGGTACATTGGCCATTACTGGATCCAGTGCAGGTGATAGCGTCCAGCTTAATGTTGTGACACCAAACCGGCTTGATGTGTGGGTGAACAATCGCTACATGCAGTTGAATCCAAGTTCTGTCCGTACGATTAGGATGGACTTGGGTGCAGGTACCGATCGCGTTGAAGTCAATGGAATCACCAAGGACTACTTGAACGTTCAAACGATCGATATCAAGTTAGGTAGCGGTGTTAACGAACAGGTCTGGCTAGCACTTGGAAGCGCTGGGCGAATCACCATAGACGCAACGGCAAGTCGGGGAGCCAATGTTGGTATCAATACCGTAGTCACTGATCGATTCTTCGTCGATATGGGATCTGACAGTGATACGGGAGCCGACAAGGTCACCTTGCTTGCGAGCGATGT
>CAYWNG010000991.1:0-1834 GCA_964458685.1 uncultured Pirellulaceae bacterium | reverse complement strand
GCGTGTCCCGTTCGCTTGATCATGATATTCGCGGGCTTGATGTCGCCGTGAATGATATTCGCACGATGAAGGGCCGCTAGCGCTGCAAGACACTCACGAATAATGGCGACGGCGATTCCAGCTTTGACTCGAGTCTGATCTGTTCCGTAGGTCGCGACAACACTGTTGATGTAGTTCCACTTTTCGCCTGAAGTTTCTTCGACAAGCTTCAAGCGATCTAGGCTCATCAACTGTCGAAGGTCGAGTCCGTCGATCCACTCCATGACCATGATGCGAATGCTGCTGCGATCCACGAAGTCGTGCACGTCCAGCAGGTTGTCGTGCTGGATGGTCGCTACTTGCGAAGCCACACGAGCCATTCGCTCCATGGCTGCTTGGTAAGCTTGAGGCGTGACGAATCGCTCAGGCGACATAACCTTCATCGCGACTGGAAGATGGAATCCGTCTGCTCCACGTCGCGCGCTTAAGTAAACAACGCCCTGTCCACCACTTCCCAGCTCACGTTCTAAGGCGTGGTAGGTCGTCCATTGAACTCGGCGATTCTTCAGCAGTCGATTGTAGCGATCGCGAAGTTCCGTGTTGCCTTGGTTGACCTTCTGCTCTAACAGCGAGCAAGTCTTGTCTTCTACCATTAACGTCGAGTGCATGCTTACAATCCTTGGGGCAGGTTGATTGCCATAACGTCAGGGTGAGGAAACCCGAGTCGCTTATCGACAATATTGGCGAGCGGTTGGTTCGCGAAATAGCGTTTCAAATTCTGTACAGCCAATCGAGTTGAATCATCAACGCGACTTGCAGCTTGTGCTCCGACGTGAGGCGTTATGATCACGTTGGGTAACTGCCATAGTTTACTGGATTCTGGGAGCGGTTCCACATAAGTCACATCCACGCCTGCGCCGGCCAGATGTTTGTCCTCAAGTGCTCGAATGACAGCATCTTCGTCAACCACTTGCCCGCGAGCGACGTTGATCAAGTAACTTCCCTTCGGCATCGCTCGAATCACCTGTTCGTTGACTAACTGATGAGTCGAATCGTTCAGCGGCAAGCAAAGGATTAAAATCTCGCTCCGCGCGGCTAGCTCGACAAATCGATCTGCCGACCAAAGCTCTTCGATCTCAGGCGGCTTACGCACAGGGTAATAGTCTGTGGCGATCATCTCAAGCTGAAACGGCTGAAGCAGTTGAACTAATCTTCGCCCATTTCCGCCCATCCCGACAATACCAACGCGTTTTCCATGCAAATCGTCCGTAGGTCGACGCACAAATTCTTTAGTAAGCGTTTGCCGGAAAAATGTGGGCAATGACCGCAAAAGCCCAAGGAGCAGCGATAAAGTCTGCTCACCGACTTGATTAGCAAACAAACCTGACGCGCTGCAAACTGTGATTTCTTCAGCAGCAATGACACTCGGCACAAGGCAGTGATCCAGCCCCGCGGCGGAACTTTGGATTAGCCGCAATCTACCGCCAGCCACAACTTCGTCCCACGGCACTGGCACTTTGGCATGCCCAACGAAGATATCAGCCTGAAACAGCTCTTCTGCAATTCGCTCCTGCCCTGCATTGATGATGTTGGCGTCAGGAAAATTCTGGTGGAAAAGCTGAAGATGTCGTTCTTCGACAGGGTAGCACAGGACAATATTGGTCTTTGCCATGACAGATCAAGATGCACGGAGAGTAGATTCTAGTTGTTTACGGCAAAAACGAGCCGTCGCACGAAGGCTGTAATTGTCGTCATTCACCAAGTTCTGGATAGTGGCGATAGAACTCCTGCAAAGCCTGTGCGTTTCGTTCTCTTGACTTAATCCCAACCCGCTGCGTCAGCGAGAGACAGGCCT
>CAYWNG010000990.1:0-1860 GCA_964458685.1 uncultured Pirellulaceae bacterium | reverse complement strand
GAATGTCCCGACCAATGTTCCTTGACGATCATAAACGTTGTATAGGCCGTCTTGTTCAAACGAAACAAAATTAGAATCGGCTTCGAACTCTGCGGCTTTCGCTTTGGCCTGTACGATCAGTTTTCCGTCGAAGTCAAACCAGGAAATGTTGCCTTTGGACTGAGAGATGAGAAAGGAGTCTCCTTTGGGGCTCAATTGCAATTTGGGATCAACTGACTTATCGAGCATTCCCGAGCGTCCGACTTCATTTCCTTGAAAATCCCATATTCGAAATCGCTCAGATTCGGTAGTGATGAAGCGGTCTGCTTTCGTGAGCACGCTTAATAAGTCAGTCCAGAAACTATCTCTGACTCTGCTAACGATTTTTGAACTTGCTTCAGTTGATTTTGTTTTCCAAAGCCTAACGACATTATCATCGCAAGCGGTCACAACAGATAAACCGTCATTGCTGAAATTCGCAAGGTGAACCTCCGACGGGTGCTCCATCTCTGCAGATACCGGATTGCCCTGTAAGTCAAAGACTTGCATGGTCCTCCGGTCCAAGCGGACCAGAACCATGGTCTCGTCTGAGCTGAATGTGTAGCCGGAAACCGATTCAGGCAACGTACCGATCAAGCAACTTAACTGTCGTTCCAAAAAATAAAACTCGAAGTCTCGCAGCGACTCGGGACAAGCTAACAACCGTTTTTTTGCCGTTTTGAAATCGTTGTTCGCTATCGCTGATTGAATCAGGCTGATGTTGGCAATGTATGCTTCCAATTCCGCCGCATTTCTTGCCGCGACCGCTTGATCGCGGGCCTCGACGGACTCTTGTTTGGCTATTCGTTCGAGTGTCGCGACGTGTTGCGCACGCAGAAATCCGATCGTTGTTCCCACTAGCCCTATGCCAAGGGCACCCGTCACGGCCGATGCTGCCATGACGATTCCGCGATTACGGCTCGCGAACTTTCTGAGCAGGTAAGTTGTCGAGGGTGGACTCGCTTCCACTGCCTCCTGGTTCAAGAATCGAAGGATATCTTCGGAGAATGCCATGGCTGAACTGTAGCGACGTTCCCGTTCCTTCGACAACGCCTTCATCACGATCCAATCGAGCTCTCCTTTGACGAAGCGCCCCAATCGCAGCGGTTCGACTTGTCGCATGGCAGCGATGCTCGGCAAAGCTTCGCTAATGCTCAAACGTAGGCTGGGCTTGGGCGGCTCGTAGTCGCGAATCAGCTTCAACAACTCATCCACCCCTTTCTTGTGCAGCGTATCTTTCGTCAAGGGGGTGGAACCCGTTAGAAGTTCGTAGAGCAAAACGCCCAGCGAATAGATGTCGGCACGGATGTCGATATCGATTGCGTTGAGTACCGCTTGTTCGGGAGCCATGTAGAGCGGTGTCCCGGCAATTGCACCGAGCGCCGTAAATAGTGTCTGCTCCGTCAATTGTGTACCACCGATGGCCTTGGCAAGTCCGAAATCGATGATCTTCAAGACAGGGCGGTCGTCGTGGCTTTCGACGAGAATGTTGCTGGGCTTGAGATCGCGATGAATGATCCCTTTTTGGTGAGCGTGATGGACGGCGCTGCACGATTGCCGAAATAGCTCAAGTCGCTCTTGGATCGGCAATCGCCTCTCGTCACAAAAATTGGTAATCGGGATCCCTTTGACCAGTTCCATGACGAAGTAAGGTCTGCCCGCTCCGACCCCTTGATCGTTTTCGCCAACGATTCCCGCTTCAAAGACCTTGGCGATATTGGGATGGTTCATGAGCGCGAGAGCTTGTCGCTCGGCGTCGAAGCGCGCCAGAACAGCACGGGAGTCCATGCCCGGTTTGACAAGCTTGATGGCAACGCGGCGGCGGACCGGTTTTTCTTGATC
>CAYWNG010000989.1:0-1862 GCA_964458685.1 uncultured Pirellulaceae bacterium | reverse complement strand
TCTCGGGAATGAGCCAACGGGCCAAAGATGCACTAGGCACGGCCTCCGATGCACTCAACGTGCAGTCTGATGGCCAAGGCTTAGATGCTCTCGTTCAAAGAATAAAGATTTCGCTTGAAATCCTTCTACGACGGATCGAATCGTCGAGAGACTTCTCAGCACAGCTAGCTCGTGACATTGATGAAATCGACG
The DNA here is from genome assembly GCA_964458685.1 of uncultured Pirellulaceae bacterium. Lineage (GTDB taxonomy): Bacteria > Planctomycetota > Planctomycetia > Pirellulales > Pirellulaceae > Aureliella. The sequence continues at coordinate 1,670 of CAYWNG010000989.1, read as the reverse complement.
AGCGTATGGAGTTGTTACTTTCCTTTAGCGATCGACTGAACACTCTGGGCAACGAAGCTAAGAAAGTCGCTGGCGCTTCAATCGACAATGACGGGCAATCTAAAGATGAATTCATCAAGGATCTGCGTGAGCAGGTCTCTATCCTCGCTCATGCCACGACTGGAACTGGTGGTGCTATCCGCGGAATGGTCGCTGGGCTTAAGCGAACGATCAGCAATACAGCGACACGTGTTCGAGGCAAATCGAATGAAGACTTGGAAGCCGCAGCTCACAGCGAACGCACAGTTCGCGAAATCCTCGATCAACTGACTGAGTCCTATGCACGTATGCGAACGTCGCTGACCAAAGCCGCTTCGATGTCGCGGCAATTAAACATGGATATTGGTCAAGCTGTAATGTCGATGCAGTTCCAAGATCGCGTGAATCAACGAATCGAACACCTGCTTGAGACAATCGAAGAGCTCTCATCCGAGCTTCAACCTTACACAGCAGAAGCCAATGAAAACAACCTGAAATCGATAACCGATTTTTGGATGCAGCGAGTGGCCGAACGTTCCACGATGGCCGCAGAGCGAAAACAAATACAACCCGATGCTTCCGACTCGGACGATAGTTCGATCGAATTATTCTGATTTAAGAGAGAGTTCAAATGAGCAAAATTGCGTTGGTCGTCGATGACTCAACATCGATGCGACAAATGGTTTCCTTCACACTTCAGTCGGTAGGCTTCGATACCATCGAAGGCGCGAACGGCTGCGAGGCGCTTGAGGTCGCTGGTGATAAACCACTTGACCTGGTCATCACCGACTTAAACATGCCTGAAATGGACGGCATTACTTTGATTCGTGAACTTAGGGCTAAACCAACCTATAAGTTCACTCCTATCCTGCTTCTCACAACCGAGTCACAGGACACCAAGAAGCAAGAGGGCAAAGCCGCTGGAGCGACTGGCTGGATGGTCAAACCATTTAACACCGACCAATTGCTAACAGTAGTCCGCAAAGTAGTGAAGTAAGTATCGTAGACATTGGACTCCTTAGTCCTGAGTGAGCCTAGCCATGCAGATTGACCTCAGTCGTTTTCGCGCCGCCTTCTTCGTCGAAGCAGAAGAGCACCTCCAGCAGATGGAAACCGCACTGCTCCAATTGGAGACTACTCCAAAGGATTCGGAGTTGCTGAACTCAATTTTCCGTGCGGCTCACAGCATCAAAGGCGGTAGCGCAACATTTGGCGCAGACGTGATCAGCAAGTTCACGCATATTCTCGAGAACCTGCTCGACCGACTTCGCAATGAAGAATTTGACGCGACACCCGAACTGGTTGAATTGTTGCTGTCGAGCGTCGATGTGATTGACGGACTGATCCGCAACGCTCGTGATAACGAACCTTTGCCACCTCAGTTCGAGGCGATCTACGAAGAACTGATTAAGGTCAACTCCAAAGGCAGCGAAGAAACAACTCATCAAGCCGCGGTTCACGCTACAAGCCAACCCGGTACAAAAACTAGATTCCAAATTCGCTTTGTTCCCTCGACGAACTGCTTCGAATTCGGAACCGACCCACTGCTAGTCGTACGTGAAGTCAAATCTCTGGGAACAATCACAAAGTTCGTAGTAGACTCATCCCGCTTGCCTTCACTTCCAAATCTCGATCCCGAAAGCTGCTATCTC
>CAYWNG010000988.1:0-1865 GCA_964458685.1 uncultured Pirellulaceae bacterium | reverse complement strand
GTAATCGCTCTTGGCCGCTTCGGGAATGAGTGTCTCTGCTTCAATCCGCTCCGCTTCGACTCGCGATAAGTCTTCCTTGAGACCCTCGAGTCGTTCATTGACGTTCTTGACCAGCGTGACTTGCTCCGCTTCTTTAGTGGCTAGTTCTTGGAGTTTCGTCTGTCGTGTTTCTTCGAGCACATCCAGTTGTTCGAGCGACTCCAGGATCTCATCGGACAACACGCTGTTGGCTTGTTCATCCGCAGCAATCTGCTCCTTCAGCAAATCGAACTCGCGATTACTGGCCGCTTCGTTGAGCCGACCTCGCATGGTGTGCACACGGTTCTCGCGTTCCTTCAGTTGCAGTTGCTTTTGATCCGCAGACATCTTGGCCCGCTTGATGGCGTCTATGGCGGCGTCTAAAGCCTGCTTGGCAGCGTTGACCATCGCTTGACCCGCAGCGATCTGACGTGGGCAGCGATCGATCTGCGATTTAACTTCGCTCAATTGGCGATGGATGCGATGCAATCGCTGCAGCAACTCGGCGGAGAACTCGATTGCAGCTTCGCTTTTGGCCATCACATCTTTCCGCGATCAAGTATTCAAAGGGTTGTTGCCACCAGGACCAGGGTCTAGGTTAGAAGACAAATTGCCCTTTTTCAATCGGACAGCGGATGAGCCGCCAACACAAGGTGGCACGGTTCTTTATCATTGGCAGCCACAACGCCCAGCAAGGCGTGTTCTTGATTTTCACTTTTTGTGGTTGCATAAGAGTACGAACATGGCAGCAGTGGTTGAAGGGAAGCAAACGTCGCCGGCCAAGAAGCCTGCAGCATCGAAAGCCTCGCCCGTAAAAAAATCGCAATCGCCAGAGCAGATCGCCAGCGCCCAGGCAAGCAAAGCTAGTGGGACAAGCAAAGCCGCTGGGGCAGGCAAAGCCAACCTCGCAGGCAAGCAGAAGCCACAGCCGAAGAAAGCTGCCAAGCCTCGTGGAGTACAACTGGCCGATTGGTATGACTATCCACAATACTTCGATATGGTGTTTCGCGATGAGACCCAAATGGAAGTCGAATTTTTCGAGGAGGCGTTCAAACGTTTCGCGACTGGAACGGTTCAGAAGGTGATGGAGCCAGGCTGTGGCAGTGGCCGTTTGATTGCCGAGATGGCCGCGCGAGGGTATCAATGCACCGGACTCGATCTGAGTGTCCCAAGTCTTGCTTATCTACGTAATCGTCTTAAGCGTCGGGGACTGAAAGCCGATGTGCTGCGGGCCGACATGACGGCGTTGGACCTGCGCGATGATCAAGGTAAGCGTGAGCTGTTTGATGCAGCTTTTTGTACCTTCAATACCTTTCGCCATCTGACGACTGAAGAGGCTGCGGTGAGCCACTTGCAAAGTGTCGCGGATCATTTGCGTCCCGGTGGTTTATATATCCTGGGGTTGCATATCCTTCCGCCAGATGTTGAAGAGTCTTGTGTTGAGCGATGGACAGCGACTCATGCGCAGACCAAGGTGCATGTGACGTTAAGAGTGATTGAGTTCATGCGTCGCAAGCGATTGGAGCAGATTCGCGTGACGATCAAGGCGGACAAGCCGGGAGAGACGATTAAGTTGCGTACCGAGTTTCCACTGCGGCTGTACACGGCACCGCAGATCCTCGCCACGTTAGCCACGGTATCTGATTTTGAGATAGCTTCGGTGCATGATTTCAATTACGAGATTAATGAGCCAGTGGAAGTGGACGAGGATTCGATCGACACTATTTTTGTGCTAAGAAAGGTTGGGCCCAGAAAGTCCGCTGTCCGAAAGAAGGCAAAGTAAACGTAGCGGGATTGGCCAGACTACAGAGGGAATGGGCGAGCGACTTCGCCAGCCCGAGTGCGAT
>CAYWNG010000987.1:0-1868 GCA_964458685.1 uncultured Pirellulaceae bacterium | reverse complement strand
TAAAGAGTCCTCGTTTCACCTCACTCTGCTGGCTAAGAATCGCATGGGCTTCAAGAACTTAATTAAGTTGGCTTCGAAGGCTGCGCTCGAGGGCTTTTACTACAAGCCGCGGATCGACCGCGAGATTTTGGAAGAGTTCAACGAAGGGATCATCTGTCTGAGCGGATGTGTGTCCAGTGAGTTTTCCAGCGCGATTCTGAATAACAAAGATCCTTCAGAAGCCGAGCGCGAGGCAATCAAGGTCGCGCAGTGGTTCCATGGCGTGTTCAAAGATCGCTACTTCGTGGAGATCATGAACAACGGCATCGAGATTCAGAAGCTGCAACTGGAAGGCGCAGTCAATATCGCCAACAAGTTGGGGCTGCCTTTGGTAGCGACCAGCGATGCGCACTATGCCAATCGCGAGGATGCTGAGATCCAGGACGTGCTGCTGTGCATTAACACCGGCAAGTTTCGTACGGATACCAATCGGCTCAAGATGGACAACGATCAGTTCTATCTGCGCAATGCCGAGGAGATGTACCAGAGTTTCCGTGGGCTTGAGCACGCAGTCGCGCGCAGTCAAGAGATCGCTAATTCGGTTGATATCGAGTTGGAGTTGGGAAAGCGATTCTTCCCGACCTACCCATTGCCAGAGAATAAACAGCCCTCCGAGTACTTGCGGGAGTTGTGCGAGTCGGGTTTGAAGGATCGCTATCGCGGCAACGAAGAGATGTTACCTGGAGGCGAACTTTCGCAGGTTGTGAAGGACCGCTTGGATCGTGAGCTAGGCGTTATCAACAAGCTTGGGTTTGCAAACTACTTTTTGATTGTATGGGACTTCGTTCGCTACTCGCGCGAGCAAAAGGTACCGGCTACCGCGCGGGGTAGCGGCGTGGGAGCCTTGGTCTGTTACGCGCTGTATCTCAGTCACGTTTGTCCGATCAAATACGATTTGCTATTCGAACGATTCTTGGATGAAAGTCGTCTTGAGGCGCCTGATATCGATATCGACTTCTGCAAGGATCGTCGAGCTGACATTATTCAGTACGTTCGCGATAAGTACGGCGAAGCGAACGTGGCGCAGATCGGTACCTTTGGAACGATGGCGGCTAAGGCTGCGATCAAAGATGTGGGACGAGCGCTCAACATCCCGTTGGCTCAGGTGAATCAGATCACGGAGATGGTTCCTGAAGAGCTGAAGATCACGATCAAAAAGGCTTTGGAGAAAAACGCAGAGCTCAAGGCGTTTTACACCGGTGATCGCGATGTCCGAGAGCTACTTGATATCGCAATGAAGCTCGAAGGCAACGCGCGAAACATCGGTACTCACGCAGCGGCCGTCGTGATCGGCGATCAGCCTTTGACCGAGTACGTTCCGCTGGGCCGAGTCAGCGGCAAGACGGACATTATCACGCAGTGGTCGATGGGCGATGTCGAAGCGTCGGGCCTGTTGAAGATGGACTTCTTGGGCCTTCGCAACTTGACGATCCTCTCCAAAGCGATCGAAATCATCCAGCAAACAACCGGCACTGAGTTGGATATCATGCGGTTGCCTTTGGATGACAAGAAGACCTTCGCGCTATTGCAGCGAGGCGAGACCAAAGGCGTGTTTCAATTGGAAAGCGGTGGTATTCGCGACCTGTTGCAGCGAATGAAGCCCGACCATTTCCGAGACATCATCGCGACCAACGCGCTCTATCGCCCAGGTCCGCTCGAAGGGGGAATGGTCGACGATTACGTCGCGGTCAAACACAAACGCAAACAAGCCGAGTACTTGCATCCAGTACTCAAAGAGATCCTGGAAGAAACCAACGGTGTGATGGTTTACCAGGAACAGGTGATGCGAATTCTCAACCGACTGGGCGGAATCGAACTGGCCAGTGCGT
>CAYWNG010000986.1:0-1902 GCA_964458685.1 uncultured Pirellulaceae bacterium | reverse complement strand
GCGAGAGATAGCGGAGTTTTTCGTCAACTGGCGGACGTGGCAGTGACTCCCAGCTTGGGGCTAGCACGTTGCCTTCGTCGACGACATTGAATCCTAACTGGGTTAATCGGTCGCTGATCCCTGCATGTCGTAATGCGGCAGGCCCCAGATCTACGCCTCGGCGGCCTGCGCCCAGATCAACTAACGCGCCGATCAGTGAAATGTGTTGCTTAGAAACCATGGGCACTTAACGCGAGAACAGTCTTGTACTGAAGTAACGTTCGGCTCGATCACACAGGATGGTGACCACCCGGCAGTCTTCAGGCAGGGTTAGCGCAACTTCCAACGCAGCTGCTACATTGGCGCCTGAAGATGAGCCAACTAGCAAGCCGAACTCACTATTAAGCCGCTGTGCCATACTCAAGGCCTCTTCACTCGAAACCTTGATCACTCGGTCTATACTGACGCCGTGTAGAGGCGGCGGAACAAACCCTCCCGCTACACCTTCTATCCAGTGGCAACAGGCTTCTTCGCCCAAGAGCAACGCTGACTCAGCGGGCTCCATAGCAACTATTTCAACGGCAGGGTTGATCAGCCGCAAAGCCTTTGAGCATCCAGCCAATGTTCCTCCAGTCCCATAGCCAGAAACAAACGCATCAACATGACCGCCCATCTGCTGCAGGATTTCAGCAGCGGTTTCTTGTTCATGGTCAAGCGAATTGAGTGGGTTTTCAAACTGACACGGCATGAAATAGCGAGAGTCATGCTCAGCCATCCGACGACACACCTCAATTCCCTTTTGGTAGCCGGCATCAGGAAACAGAATCAGCTCAGCCCCCAGTTGCTGGATCAACCACCTGCGTTCACCACTTGCCCGCTCCGACATCACAATGGAGACCCGATAGCCACGAGCGTCTCCGAGCATTGCGAATGCAATCCCCGTATTGCCGCTCGTGCATTCCAATATGATCGAGTCCGCATGAAGCAGGCCACGCATCTCTGCATCGAATAGGATGGTCCTTGCCAAGCGATCCTTGATGCTCCCGCTTGGATTGAGAAACTCACACTTGGCATATAGCGTTCGTCCAGCCTCACGAAAGTGAAGCGGGATCATCGCAGTATTACCAATCAGGCCTAGCAGCGCGTCGCCGCGACGCACTTTGTGCGAGCCCTTCTCTGTGTCTTCGTGCAGCATAAGCGGACTACTTGGCCTCTTCCCCTTCAAGGTCTTTCGTAACTTTCTGGATCGAGCTACGAATCAGTTCCAATTGGTCCTTTGAGAACTCGCCAGTGCTCTCGAACATCTTGACAAAGTGAGCTTGACCTTCAGGTGAGTTAGGCAAGCCAATGTTACCAATCGTCTCGTCGCTTGAAGTGATGACCGGCTTGGAAGTCGTGTCATTCATAATGGCAAACCAGGGGATACCGACTTCGGCCGACTCCATTTGGGACAACTCAGCCATCAGTTCCTGCGCACCGTAGTTATTGTCCATGTCAATTTTGACATCGATAAAGACTGGGGCAAGCATCTTATGAATCTCAGGCTGTGCCATCCATTTCTCAAGCACCTGACAAGGCTGACACCAAGAGGCACTGAAGTGCAAGAAAACCAGCTTCCTCTCGATTACAGCTTGCTTTTGCCCAGCTACTAGGATGTCTTTGGCGGAACCGTTGATCGACTCAATCGTCTTGCCATCGAGCAATAGCTCAATCGCCTTGACCAAATTGTTGCCGTGCAAGTTTGTTGCAACGTGTTTGCCATGCTTGTCGATCAACAGCGTCGCGGGAAAGGCTTCAATCCCATACTCGGTTGCAATCTCCGAATCCGCATCAACAACATGCTTCCATGCCAACGGCTTCTTCTCAAGAAAGGCTGTCAATGTATCCACATCATCAGCGGCCACTCCCAGTATCTCAAACCCC
>CAYWNG010000985.1:0-1904 GCA_964458685.1 uncultured Pirellulaceae bacterium | reverse complement strand
GTTGCGCCGCGAGCCTTAAAGGCTCCGATATGCTGCAAGTTCTCGGCTTTGAAGGCGAAGTTCATGCCGTATCGCTCGCTGAGCTTCTCGGAATAAACCAGCGGGGTTTGTAGTACGTGGGGCCGAATTCGCTGCTGAGCTTCTCGAACCGATTCGATCGATAGGTCGGGGTGCATGGGGTGAGCTGACTAGTATTTTGAGATGTTGGTCGCTTGGATGGCGTGGAATGGCTGTTATCTACCATCGCTGGTTAGTATTATAGGATCGGCGACGCTTGAGATGTCGCCACTCTTCATTTTCCAGCTTGTGACCCACTACCGTTCGGCAATTTTTCATGGGGCGTCCCTCTCAACTTCTGTCGGACCGATACCAATTGCAGCTCGACGAGAGTTGGCAAAATTGGTTTGACGGAGTGAATCGCGAGATGCCACTGCCGGGCTTCTTTCGGCAACCGGTTGATCTGCCAGGGCTGTGCGCGAGCAAACCAACGCAGATTTGGTCGGGCTTTATGTTACCCGATACGCTTCCCATACTGAGCAATGGCTACGGAGATTGGATCTGCGTTCGAGTTGGCGCCGATGGACAATTCGGCGAGCTGCTGCATTGGTACCACGGTGGCGGAGACTGGATTCCCGTTGGCCAGAACTTAGCCGAGGCCATCCTACACGATGCCGTAGACGTTCATCGCCCAGTCCGCAAACAGATGCTCCGCGGTGCCGTCGAGACGGCTCGGTCTCAAAACACGACGGACCACTCACAAGCTTTGATTAACTGGTGTGTCGAATCGTTGGCCTCAGTTCGCAAGGATTTGAGTAAGGACTCCGTGGTGCAGATCGTGGAGGCAGCGCAGAAGGGACAATATGCGGTCGCGCTGAGTCTACTTGTCCAAGCTCAACTCGCTTTCGAGGCGGCTGTGTGCGATACAACCGAGCAGATGATTCAACAAGCCGTTCCCTCTGAACACGGCTCGTTGAATATGCTAGAAGACGAAGACTGCAATCGCATAGCCGAACTTTGCGGGAGCATTATCGAACGCAGGCAAGACCTGGGATGGGCCTATTCATTGCTAGGTTGGTGCCAACATCATGCTGGACCAAAAGAGCTTTCCAAGACAACGTACTTTAGCGGTCGCTTTGCCTCAGCTTTCTCCGATCAGTCGGTTCGATTGAGGCTTCACCGATTCGAGCAACGTTACGGCAAGTTTTCGATCGCTCAGTTAGCCAACGCCCGCAAGGATCTACCCGAGTCAATCTCTAGCGATGAATACCTTTCGCTTTACCTGAATCATCGCGACACTAACTTGGTCAGTCGCATTCAAGACTTTTGGCTCAACAATGCTCAGTCGGCTTTTGCATCTGGCGACTACGCGGAAGCCTACCGCTGCGCCTACAACGCCGGATGGGACATTGGAGCGACAAGCATGCCTAGCTATCGCAAGATACTGGACTTTCTCTATCGGACTTCCAAAGCTGCAGGCTGGGCAGGACGAGCCGAAGTGGCTAAGGCTCATCTAGAAGCGATCTGATTAAGCTTGATTACACATGGAATGCGATTGCAGGAGAGCCTAGTAGTGCGGTGGTCGTTCGTGTGGCAAGTTCGAAGATTGCTCGCGTAGTTGCCGTTGCAACTGATCATGATGTTCGACCAAAGTTCCAATACTCTTCTCGAGCTTTAGTAGCGTCATCGTCTGCTCGGTGACAACGCTGTTCAATTCGTCGATCAGTTTTTGTTGGTAGGTCAAGCGGATCTCGAGATCGACTAACCGCTGCTCGTATGGATTTGTAGACTGGCTCACTTGATTTAGTTCCTTAAGCATTGGTTCTGCACGGTCTGCCAGTTGTTTGCGGAAACGAGGATTTGAACAGGTGCTCGGCACCGCAAAAAAGCACTTTCAAGCCAAGTTT
>CAYWNG010000984.1:767-1905 GCA_964458685.1 uncultured Pirellulaceae bacterium | reverse complement strand
ACCTTCATTACCTGGGCGGTCGAGCTGATCAGCCATTTATCCGCCAGCGATGCATGAATTGGCAAGACTTGGCAGACCCACTGCGATTAGTTGGCTCGGGTACGTTATTTGTCGAGGGTGTGCAGCACGCTTCGCTGCCGGTTCAGCTTCGCTTGCTGAGTGAACTGGACGAAGCCCGATGGTATTGTCGGCAGTCTGACGGAGCGACTCCGTTGCCGCCGCGCGTCATCGCGTCGACGACTGAAGATCTATTGCAACTAGTGAATGCTGGGCTGTTCCTAGACGACCTCTACTGGCAGCTTTGTTCGCTGACCCTGCCAGTTCCTTCGTTGCGTCAACGTGCGGAGGACGTTCCTGCGATCGCGCAAAATATGCTCGATCACCATGAAGTCGCTGCCGCAAATCCCAGTCGCTTGAGCATTCCGAATGAAGCCTTGGAACAATTGCAACGATACGATTGGCCAGGCAATTATCGACAACTGCAAAGTGTATTGCAGCGCGCCGTTGTGTTAGCGCGCGATGAAAATCTGCAAGTGGAATTGCCTCAACCAGGCGCATACCCAGGATTGCAAACTAGCGCAGCCTTGAGTCAAACGGTGATTGCCTCCTGGTGTTCCACAAACGACGCTTCACCCAGTGACTCTACTTCGACCAACGCATCAAACAACAGCGCCGCAGCCTCAAGAACAAGTCCAGCATCCAAGCCGATGGACTTCGGTGAACTGGTTCAGGCTGTGGTCGAAAAGGGAATCATCGAAGCCGATCGAGCTCACCGTGAACCACACAGCTTTGTGGTGGATCGCGTTGAGAAAGCCTTGATCGTAGCGATTCTTGCCGAGTGCGACGCGGTACAGACGAAAGCCGCCGTGAGACTAGGTATCAATCGCAACACTCTTCACAAGAAGATCAAAGACTACGGGCTGGAGTAAGCGAACTGTTTACGGCTTGGCCTCGTTTCATCTTCACAGACTCGATAGGAAAATGATTCCATGCAGATGCCCAAAGATTGGCGCGAGCTACTTGAAGATCAGCTTAAGTCCGCCTACTACAAGAAGCTAGAAGAGTTTGTGCTTTCGGAACGAAAGTCACATCCCAATTCGATTTTCCCAAGCGACGATGAGGTTTTTCACGCCTTCGA
>CAYWNG010000984.1:0-757 GCA_964458685.1 uncultured Pirellulaceae bacterium | reverse complement strand
TTTCCAAAGTAAAGGTGCTTGTTCTTGGACAGGACCCATATCCAACACGCGGTCATGCTCACGGACTCGCCTTTTCCGTTCAGCCAACAGTGACACCATTGCCCGCGTCGCTTCGAAACATCTTTAAAGAACTTAGCAGCGACCTTGGTATTCCGGCACCAGCAAAGGGCAGCTTGTCAGCGTGGGCGGAACAAGGTGTCCTGCTGATGAATACCGTTTTGACTGTGCGTGAGGGAGAAGCAAACTCTCATCAAAAACAAGGCTGGGAAAAGTTGACCGATTCCATCATCGAGCGATTGAGTCAGCGCGATACTCCAATCGTATTTGTTCTCTGGGGCAAACCAGCTCAGAAGAAAGAATCGCTTATCGACACTTCCAAGCATGCTGTAATCCAATCGGCTCATCCCTCGCCTTTATCGGCCAGTCGCGGCTTTTTGGGAAGCAAACCGTTTTCGCAGATCAATCAGTTGCTCAAGAAATTGGGGCAGACTCAGATTGATTGGCGACTTTCGTAATGTCGCCTTTCGTAATGTCGCCTTTCGCTCCCGCGAAAGTAGCGTGGCTGTTTGTCTTTGTCTCCACTCTGTTCGAATCGAGGTAGCGCTCAATCTCTATGCTAAGGCAGCGATCAGACCGAAGCTAGAAGTACCGAACGCTACTTTTGCGGAGCAAAAGGCGACGCTATCATTTCTTCACAGCCTATCCGCGAAAGTAGCGCTCCGTCACGCTTTTGAGTCGACGAATGGACTTCTTTCAA
>CAYWNG010000983.1:0-1909 GCA_964458685.1 uncultured Pirellulaceae bacterium | reverse complement strand
CGGACCGAACAACCACTACAACTGCTGCCACAGCCCGCTCCTGTGCGCTCGGTTGTTCCACAGCCTGGCCCGCACCCCGTCGCAACCTTCTTCACAAACTCGCTACTGGCCAGCTCCTCCTCGTAAACGCGCAAGAGCTCTTCTAATTGATCTTGAAAGCTCGGACTGGGCTGCTCCAGGAAATGGAAAAAGACAGTTTGTCCGTCTAGCAAAGGTTCGATTTGAAGTAGGACTTCACTGCGATTTTCACCATCAAGCCAATTGTTACATTTCAGTAAAGCGCTCTGAGCGATTTCGGCAAGTTGAGCCGAAATGAGCTCATCTTCGACACTCGCTACTCGAACTAGCACTCCCGCAGCTTCCATTCTAAATTTGGTGGACCCAAGTGTCTCAGCAATCTCTGGCCCACGTCCACAATCGATCACGATGCGACTTCCACGTCGCTGCAGAACTTCAGCAATTTGCGAACTATCGACCAGACTTCTAGGCACGTGGACGCTTGCCACCGTCGAGTTGACGCCATATCGAACCATAATGCTCTTTTCGCTGGATAGTTCGTTCATTATTTGTCGCCTGTTGCTTCCCAGTTGCTTAACGTTTCGAGCTAGTTTGTCATTCTCGCACTGTTCGAGTTCTTCAACTGATCGCAGATGGTCCACTCCCGATGTCTCGACGCGCACATCGATAGATGCCGCTTTTTGAGGCACTACTTCGGAAGATTCGTTCAAGGAACAGTCGTGCAGATCAGGCAAATAGCTTACATTAAGCTGCAATCGAGAGCTATCGAAGCTCGCAAAGAATAGAGTTTTTGCAAGAGGTCAGGGGAAAGTGAAGCAGTTGTTAAGTGAGTCGGAACTTCACGCTGGAGTAGATCGTGTGGCTGCTGAGATCTCGTCCAAGTATGGAAACAACCCCATCACTGTCGTCGCCATTATGACGGGCAGCTTGATTATGCTGGCCGACTTGATCCGTCGACTGAATATGCCTGTCCGCGTTAGCCTGATTCGAGCCAGTAGCTACCGCGGTGGCACGACCTCCGGCGAACTAACTATCAAGGAAGACATGATGCTCGACATCTCTGATCGCGATGTCTTGGTAGTGGATGATATCTTCGACACCGGCAAGACTCTCAAGGCAGTTGTTTGGTGCGTGCAAGCCATGAATCCGCGAAGCGTTGCCACATGCGTGCTGCTTCACAAGGAAGGTCGGCAAATTGTTGACATGAAGCCTGACTTTGCAGCTTTTCAAATACCAGACGAGTTTGTCGTGGGATACGGACTAGACTATCAGGATCTTTACCGCAATTTGCCATTTTTGGCTGTTTTGGAAGAGAGCGATATTGCCGCCGTGCATCACTGATCGATTCCTAGGTTAGCCCGACTACACACAATCGCGATGAACCACTCCAGTCCGCAGTCTATGAAACCGACTTCGCCAGTGGCGATTCTGGCAAGAAAGTACTGGCCGTGCGTTTGTGATGCGTCTTTGCGGCTAGCAAACTTAGCCAAATCTCTACGCTGGTCAGGCTTGCGAGTCTGTGTGGGCTCTCCGCAATGGCATGCGTCCTGGCCCAAACAGGTCTCTGTTGAGGAGGTGCAGGTTTCGCGACTGGAACACCCTCCTACCAATCAACTTCGTCAATCACATTACCGACGAAGTATTGCCGCTTGGCTAGATCAAAACGGTCGGGATTTTGCCTGGATCTATTGCGACGAACCTGGACTGGACGCCTTGGCAGTATTGCGACACCCTGTTGTCATTCACAAAAAGATTCCAGTTGTTGTCCGATTCGATCCACTTGAAATCAGTAGCAGCCTTCCAACCCCCGAGCTGTTTCAGCCATCGCAATCCATCATCGACTCATGTGCTATTGCAGATCGAGTCATCGCACCTCATCCATCGGCACAAC
>CAYWNG010000982.1:0-1918 GCA_964458685.1 uncultured Pirellulaceae bacterium | reverse complement strand
ACTCGAGTATTTCAGACGTCGTCAAACCAAACTTGGCCAGCCTAGTGTCGCAAGATGCCTCGCTAGGACCACTCCATCGCCGCCATTGTTTCCTGAACCGCAAAGGATCACCGTTGCAGGCCGCTTGGGGAAATGATCAACAATCCAACGAGCGCAGTTGGATGCTGCGTTTTCCATCAATACGAGCGAATCCATCCCGAAATGTTCGATAGCTCGCCGGTCAACGTTGCGAATGGCTACAGTCGAAAGCACCATTTTTCGAAGAATTTCCCAGTGATTACGCAACTGTTAGCCTCAATATTCTGTGGGGATTGCCCTGCTGAATTCTGCAATCTTGGCTACAATAACCGCAATCAAAATCCAGTGTGGCGTTCGGAAATGTAGGATCACAATTCCAATCCGGTGCCACGGTGTTGCTCCCTACTCAACTCTTCGAATCTTGCAGCGATCATGCCACTGTACGAGTATCAATGCCCAAAGTGTAACCGACAGGTTGAAATCTTGGTACGAAACTTGGAAGAGAAGCCGGTTTGCCCCGAATGTGGCGCCAAGAATTTGCAGCGACAACTGAGCGTTGCTGCGGCTCCATCTATAGGCGGAAAGTCGTTGCCCGTGTCGCATCAAGGCGGCGGCTGTGGTCGTCCACAGTGCGGAAGCGGCAAATGCATGTTTGAGTAAGACTTCTGACTTCAAACTTCAAACTTCAAACTTCAAACTTCAAACTTCAAACTTCACTCCCCTGCCCTCAATCCTCTCCTCGCATCTTAGGTAAGCTTCTTTATGAGACTACGCAACTTAGCTCTATTGTCGGCTACGATATTCCTCCTCCATTCAGCCAGTGCTGTAAACGGCCAATCAACACCCAACCAACTGACACGAGCTGAAGAGATCAGCGGCTGGCAATTGTTGTTTGACGGCAAGTCAGCCGATAACTTCCGCAACTACAAAAAACAGAACATCAGTGAAGGATGGAAGATCGATGATGGAGCACTAACGCGGGTTGCGGGTGGTGCTGGCGATATCATCACCAAAGACAAGTACAAGAATTTCGAGCTATCGCTCGAGTATAAGATCGCTCCAGAAGGAAATAGCGGTTTGATGTTCCATGTCGACGAGAGCGAGGGCGCGCCTTGGATGACTGGTCCCGAAATTCAAGTCCAAGACAATGCCAAAGGCCACGATCCGCAACTGTCGGGCTGGCTGTATCAACTGTATCAGCCTGGCAAAGAGGGCGACAAGATCCTGGATGCCACACGACCCGCAGGGAATTGGAATCAGATCTACTTGAAGATTTCGCCTCAGTCCTGCGAAGTCTGTATGAATGGCGTTCGTTACTACACGTTTCGCTTGGGTGACAAAGGATGGAATGATCGCGTAGCGAAAAGCAAGTTCGCTCAGATGGCCAAGTTCGGCAAGCTTGGCGAAGGCCACATCTGTCTGCAAGATCACGGCGATCAAGTTGCCTATCGCAACATCAAGATCCGCAAACTCAATGATGATGGTTCGCTTCCTAAGGCACCTGTCGACGGCAAGTTGAATGTTGTTGCCAAGCCTGCTTTCCCCAATCTCAAGTGGGAAGGATACGAGCCGATTGATGACAATGGCAACGTCGCAAAACAATTGCGAATTCTTGAGCTAACCTATGCGAAAGGTGTTCCGCACCGATTGTTCGCAGCAGCTCAAAACGGGGTGGTGTACACCTTCGAGAACAAGCCCGAAGTCGATAACGCTTCAGTAGTGCTGGACATTCGCGAGAAGGTCAGCAAGTGGCACCGCCGAGAAGCGGATCACGTTCGCATACCGTCTGCTGCTGGCTCGTTCGCCTGATGCGGACGAAGTCGCCATTGTGAGCGATCAGCTTCAGAAGCACCTGGATCGCTACAAGGCCGACGAAGCCGCCGCAAAGAAGGCCATCGCC
>CAYWNG010000981.1:0-1918 GCA_964458685.1 uncultured Pirellulaceae bacterium | reverse complement strand
CTCTTCCATACTTGAGCAACTCATTCCGTCAGTCTAGACTCGACCGAAGGTCTTCACCCAGCGGCCCAAGCAAATCTTGGGCTCCGCTCCCTCACGTCCATAGTTTGGACAGGTACGAAGAATCTATGTAAGTCCTGCTTTGGGGTGGGAGCCCTTCGACAAAATCTGGCGACTCAAACCCGTGATCTTGGATTGTTGGAGCAAGCACGTCACACTTGGACCCTAACCCTAAGGAACAAGGAAGAAGATTCTCGCACTAGACCTCGGCAAATTCAAGACAATGTGGTGCCTTTGGGACTCGAATTCGCTCTCTCGCCTATGTCAGATCCTCTACTGCTGACCCGCGCGGGGCATGTCGAAAGTTCGACGATTTGCAGCAAGAACCTCCTCAAATCAGAATCGTTTATCGCCAAAACTGCGATTCTTCTAACAGTTGCTCCCGTACTGTTGGGCTTGCCGTCTCCAGCCATGAGTCAATTGTGTTCAGATATTCCCGACAGGCGTCTGTTTCCCTAAATTGCGAGGCCATCGATTGGTCGAGCTTCGCAAGCATCCGAAAGGCAAGTGCGCGGCGGGTCACGATGCTGTGATCATCAGGTCGCACCTGAGACATTATGATGTCCTTTAAGCATGCAATCGCAGTTGGATGAGTAGAACCAAGGCATCCCAGACCATTAATCGCGTAAGCTGATACATCCGTGTTCTCGCATATTGCTAACTCGACGATGTGGTTCAATACGTCGATGTGAAATGAAATGCTTGGAACGAATCCAATCTGACGAACAACGTCGCCCAGTGTCAGCGCACCAAATCCAAGAAGTGCAATCTTAAACTTGTCGAGTCCGATGGCGGTCAAGTCAATCGCACGGCAGCATTCGAGTAGCTTAGGAAGATACTTCGCTGCGTTTTTGCCCTCTGAGCGAAGGAACAACGCCGCTCCTGATTGTGTCGACACTGAAGTGGAGGTTAATGCCTTTTCAAAATCCATGACGATTTCCTCGACGAAAATCACAATTCTGGAGATCGCGAATTTCGTCGCGGCTATTACGTTTCACACGTGAAATAATCCCACTCGTCTCCCGAGTAGCCGAATATCCAGTTTCCATCAACCCGCAGGACTCGCACGCCATGTTCGCTCAAATTGTAATCAAGCTCGTTGTCAACATCGATAATCAGCCAGATTACGCCACTAGTTGGATGGATGAACATTTGTTCTACAGCAATGAAGTCCAACCACTTGCGTTTCTTGAATGCTTGAAGACGCTCACCCGTTAGCGAATCAAGGATCTCCTTTTCCATTTGTCGGCCGCACCATTCGTTGTAATACTCGTCGAATGCGATTTCGATTCCGCGTATGATCTCTGCTGCTGAGGGAAAATTCTTAAGCATCCAGTCCGCATCTGGTAGCGGTCGCTCGGCAGTGGCAATCCAGAAGACTTCTACTTCGTCGTAAAGAGTGACGGACTTACCCAACTTGATCAGCTCTTGAGTCGAAAACTCGGATTTGTAGAGGACGCCGTCAAAGTCGCAATCACCTGACTCGGCAAGTGTAAACTCCATCCGCTTTCCTCCATGCAAGATAGCGGCGATTTCAAATCAAAAACCCCGGTGGTTGAAATCAACCATCGGGGCCGGAACAGAGAAGAAGTCTGCCTCGATTCTAGTCTCGAAAATACCCCGCGCCTACAGTTTGCTAGAGCGAAATTCGCATTCCGGAAACGCTGGAACTTTTGTACCTTTTC
The DNA here is from genome assembly GCA_964458685.1 of uncultured Pirellulaceae bacterium. Classification (GTDB taxonomy): domain Bacteria; phylum Planctomycetota; class Planctomycetia; order Pirellulales; family Pirellulaceae; genus Aureliella. Next base: position 176 of record CAYWNG010000981.1, on the reverse strand, counting down.
GAAAGCAATCAAATTGGGCTATACTATGGGAAAAGTAGGATTGCCAATGTGGTCGTTACCTTCATTCGCCAAACACTTGAGAAGCTCTTTTATCCAACGATGTTGCAACCAGACAACCAAGTTCGAAAACTACTGCTCGGATTCGAAGGTCGAGAGCGGATGCGTGAAGCGGGGCG
>CAYWNG010000980.1:0-1922 GCA_964458685.1 uncultured Pirellulaceae bacterium | reverse complement strand
TCGATATAGCGATAGCAGGCAGCAACAATCGCGGCAGCAGTTACTAGGTAAAAGAGCAGCGTAATCGTGATGGGATTACGTTGCTCGATCTCTTTAAGACTAGATGGCTTTGAAAAGTCGTCCACAGTGTGTCTTTGCGTTGTGTTTTTGTGTCCTAGTCGAGGATGTCAACTAAATCTCCATCGGCTCGGTTAGCAAGCTTTTGGAGAACAACTGGGTTGATCGTCTGAGTCAAGAATCGAACGGAACCATCGGCGAAAACAAAATTGGCGCCACCCGCGTGGAAACTCCCGAAGCCGCCTACACTTGTTCCAGGCGGTGATTGAGTCTTGGTAGAGATTACGGGAAGGTCTTCGATGGCGATCCATTCCTTGGGCTGAAGGGGTGACATTTGGTACGTCGGAGCCAGCACGCCCTCAGTATCTTCGGCCTCGATGAATTGAAATGCCGTATCCTCTTCTTCCGCGTCTTCGGCCATTTCCTCATCCCCTTCACCCACAGCTGCTTCGTCAGAGGAATCCATATCTCCTTCACCAACGGCCGCTTCATCAGAGGAATCCATGTTGTCTTCAACGGAAATTGGTTCAAACTCCTGAAATCCACCCTCGCCGCCCGAAACAAAACCACCTACGAATCCCGGAGGAAGCATGCCACCCATTCTGCCCGTTCCGCGTGTCCGAGCGGCATTGATTATCGATCCAGCGTTTCGCAGGCTTGAACGCGTGCCACTCGCCCAACCGAGTTCAGTTTCATCGATCAGCTTTTCACCAACAAGCAGTGTAGTGGAGGTGCCGTCAAAGATGTCGGTAACGCGTACACTGCTGTTAAGGTATAGGCAACCATTGTTGCTATTGTCGATCGGAACTTCGCGGCTGTCATGCACTCCGGCGTAGTTCGTAAAGCCCGCCGAGAAGAAATCCGACGGGCATTTCAAAACTGAGAAAGAATGGGATCGTACGGGAAAGTTAACCTTGGCATAAATCGATTGGGAGTGATCAAGCTTCTTGTAGGCCGCCTGCTGTTCCATCATCGGTAGAATTTGAATGATCCAATTGTGATGGAATCCGATGGGTAAGTGAACTATCGGCCCTTTAGCATCAACGGTACCAGGCGGAAGCTTGCGGTGGGCCATATCGTAGTTGTTGAGAGCAACACCGTACTGCATTAAGTTGTTCCCGCAGGAAGCTCGACGCGCCGCTTCACGGGCAGCTTGAACTGCTGGTAGCAAGAGTCCCACCAGAATACCGATGATGGCAATAACCACTAGCAATTCCACCAAAGTAAACGCTGGTCGATGCGAGTTCGAAATCCGACGCCCGTAGATCATGGTGTAGGCCTTTCATAGCTAACCGTAACAGTGTTTTGATCAAGTATTTCATTACCGCTCTGGTCCACTGGCAACTTGGCAATCCAGTAACTCTTCTTTGGGCCATCGCCTGTTTCACTTAGTAGCTCAATTCTACCAAACTGATTCCCCACGGAAACAATGATCGGAGATTGAGCACGTTCCTGAATTCGATCTGGACCGATGGACTTGTCCAACTGCTTGCCAATTTCAAGTAGTTCACGAGCTTGAGCGATTTGCAATTGCTGTTGCTGGCTGCGGCGGAAGGTCCATAAGGTGCGGACGGATTGTTGAACGAGTAAGCCAACGATCAGCAAAACGACCATCAGAACAAAGACTGCCGTCCCTTTGCGTCTGCTCATGTGGCATTGACTGCCATGTCGTTCTTTAGTGCCGCGAGCTATAGTGCCGCGAGCAGATGTGCTCTTGCCGCTGATCCGAAGTTGAGGATTGGGTAGCTGTCGCTCACGCATTATGGATGAACTCCTACGCGAATCAGCCAATGAATCTTGCGAAGTTCCGCCGATACCTCAGGCTTAGCTAGGCTTGCCGCAGTATCAGAAGGTTGATTGTTCAC
>CAYWNG010000979.1:0-1925 GCA_964458685.1 uncultured Pirellulaceae bacterium | reverse complement strand
GACTCTGAAATCTGCAACTTGATTTTCCGACCAGGTTTTTCAACCGCAGAGAAGATCACCGACGTATCGGGCCGTGGCGTTGGAATGGACGTTGTACGAAAGAACGTCGAAGCGCTACAAGGCAGTGTCACCGTGACTTCCGAGTTTGGAAAAGGGTCGACTGTGACAGTGAGGCTGCCATTGACTCTTGCAATCCTGGATGGATTGCTGGTGCGACTGACGAATGAAGTCTACGTGATACCGCTCCTGTCCGTTGTCGAGTCGATTGCCGTGGATAGCTCTGCTATCAAGGAAGTTGTGCGAGTTGGCGAAGTCATTCAGCTTCGTGGCGAAGTTGTTCCTGTTCTCCGGCTCCATCGCCTCCTTCACATCGAAGAGCAAAGCGATGCGAATCAACAAATATTGTTAGTAATCGTCGAAGACCAGGGCCGTCGATTTGCTTTGCGAGTTGATGAACTATTGGGTCAGCAACAAGTTGTGATCAAGAACCTTGAAACACATTTCAGAAAAGTCGCCGGCGTTGCCGGTGCAACAATCTTGGGTGATGGTCGCGTGGCACTCATCCTTGACCTGCTCGGGTTGTCCTCCATTTCAACCCATGACGCAACACCTCAACAAACCGTTATGAACTAAATAAAAGTCCCAATCTGTCCCTTGAATTGAATTAGTAGTTGGAGCAAGAAAATGACCACTGGCAAAACAAAATCTGCGGCCAAGAATCAAGCTGAAAAAAACGCCGCTGCAAAGCAAACACGATCCAAAACTGCAACGAAGCACGTCCACGAATGCGAAAAGATCGTCGGACAGCCAGTGGCTCAATTCAACACCAATGGATTGCTGGTTGCAGCAACTCCTGAATACCGCCAATTAGTCGAAGTTGCTGACAATCAAGTCGGCGTAGTATCTTTCGACAGCTTAAATCACACCGGTTCGGCTTCGCTTCCTTTTTTCCAAGTGGTTGCGTGTTTCGATCAAAGCAAATTCAACCACACGTTTACAAGAACGACTCCAAGTGGTCGTGTAACCTGGTATCAGTCTCGTTTCGCTGCCGTACGTGGAAAGCAGGGAGAGGTTGAGAGCATCCTTGAGTTCGCCACGGATGTTACGACAAAGGTCAATGAAGAACGACTTCAGCAGTCACGGGCGACTGATTTCGAGGGACAAGTCAATGCGATTGGGCGATCGCAAGCCATCATCGAATTTGATCTACATGGCAAGATTCTCTACGCCAACGATAACTTCCTTAACGCGCTAGGCTACTCGCTTGACGAAATCGTTGGCAAACACCACAGCATGTTCGTAGAACCACATTATGCGAACAGCCATGAGTATCGTCAGTTTTGGAATGAATTGGAGGCAGGGACTTTCAAATCTGCAGAGTTTAGACGATTCATGAAAAGCGGCAAAGAAATCTGGATTCAAGCTTCCTACAATCCCATTTTTGGAGCCGATGGCAAGCCATACAAAGTGGTGAAATACGCCACAGACGTTACCGAAGCCAAACGCCGCAATGTTAACTACCAAGGACAACTGGAGGCGATTAGCAAGGCCCAAGCGGTCATCGAATTCGACCTCCATGGAATAATTCAGAATGCTAATGAGAATTTCCTCAACGCCATGGGCTACAGCTTGGAAGAGGTCCAGGGCAAGCACCATAGCTTGTTTGTCGAACCACAATACGCAAACAGCTTCGAGTATCGTCAATTTTGGGACGATCTACGCGCGGGCAGGTACAAGGCTGGAGAATACAAACGGCTTGGCAAAGGCGGGAAAGAAGTTTGGATTCAGGCTTCGTACAATCCCATTCTGGACCCCAACGGCAAGCCAGTAAAGGTTGTCAAGTTCGCTACGGACGTGACAGCGAGCAAGCTACAACATGCCGATTATCAGGGGCAACTTGAAGCCATCGGTAAGTCGCTTGCGGT
>CAYWNG010000978.1:0-1929 GCA_964458685.1 uncultured Pirellulaceae bacterium | reverse complement strand
CGTCTAACATTCCCTCGCTAACGCTTCGGGTTACTTTTTCAGCAGCCTGCTAGGCCGTAGTTATAGCGGTCTGTAGATCGGGAATGGGTGGAGCAGAGTTGTCGCCAGGGGATGCCCACACAATCTTCTGGGTCAATACTGCATTGCCATTAATCGTCGCGAACGCAACGTCGGCAGCATCTCGACCAACGCCGATTCGCACTAATCCATTTAGCTGCGAGAGCTTGGAAGGATCAAATAAGTACCACTTCCCATCAAGAAAAGCTTCCATGAATCCGTGGAAATCAGGTGGATTCAAGTTGATTGCGTATCCAGATACGTACCGTGCTGGAATGCCAAGTCCCCTGCAAAGCGAAATCGCCAAGTGGGCATAATCTCGACAGACTCCAGTTCTCATCAACAACACGTCCGCAGCCGTCGTTGTGGAATTGGTTGCTCCGGGAGTATAGTCGAGGAATCGATTGACCCAATCGCAAACGGCCTGAACTCGTTGATATCCGAGCGGGAAGTTCCCAAACTCCTCAAAAGCGAATCGGCCTAAAAGATCACTTTCGCAATAGCGGCTTGCATTTAGAAAAGGCAAAACGTCCGCAGGTATCTGCGCAGTAGGTGCCTCTTTCACGTCAAATGAGTGTGCGATCTCGGGTGTCAAGTCTATCGTTGCTTTATATGTAACCTGGAGCTTGCAGGGTTGAACCCATACCCGGTGAGCTTGATTTCCGTCCACACCAAGGTCAAGCGTTTCAACCTGCAACTGAGGATTAAAGCTGAGCTCTTGGCTGAGTACTTTTTGATGCAGCGTATTTGTGGCTGAGATCTTAAACAGCAGCACTGTCGGCTGACGAATGTCGTAGCTGAGTTCACTTCCAACTGCGATAATACCCATCGGTTGTTATCCATTTCCTGTACCGAGATTCTCAACATGAACAATTCCAGCCGCTTTGGACGCATCCGCCTCCTTCAGCAATTCTTGGGCCCAATCCATAGGAATCGCGGTTAACGAATGGCTGAGCAACTGCGACCACCATTCCGCAGTAGGTTGAACATCTTTCTCGGTAAACCGCCTGAAAATGGGTTTTCGACTTCCCGCAGGAATGATCGCGACATCTATCGGATAGTCGACATCATTTACGCTAGTTCTGGTTGCATCGAAAGAAAGTAAGGCTAATGCCAAGGCTGTTTGAAGCGGCGTTTCATAAGTCAGCAGTCGGTCCAGGATTGGTTTGCCATAATACGTTCGACCAATAACAAAGTAGGGTGAATCAACCGAAGCGGTTAACCAGTTTCCCTCTGAATAGACATAAAACAACTGAGGGCATTGATCCGCATGAAGGCATCCGCCAATGATCGCATGCAAGTTGAACTGCAATCCCGCAGCAGCCAGGGCCGGGCCGTCGTCAGCCTTTACACGCCGGAGTTGATCACCAAATAGGTTCACGAATTGATAGAGTCGTTCAGCGGGCTGTATCATTTCCCGTAATGACTCTTCGACTAAAATCAGGGTCTTGTCACGAACAGATCTAAGCCCGCTCGTCATCGTGAACAGCGAGTCTTCGTTGTGTTGAAACTCCGCGAGTTTTTGCTTGTTGACTTGTTCGCTTCCACGCACGATGCGAGTGTCAGCCAATGCGACGATACCTTCGCGAACTTGAATTCCTATGCAAAATGTCAACAGTTGCTCTCTTTTTAGCGTAACGGCACAAGCCGTATAGTCATCAACTTGATGCGATCGATGATTCCAAGAACCGGACGGCTTGCGCCGATACCGCTAAAAGAGCAAAAGCAGTGCCACTCAAGCCCAGTGCTTCAGCACGTTTCAACTTTTGGGCGCCCCAAAACGAGGAAAAGTGAGCCGACGGGCTAGCGGCCAGTTGAATTAGTGAGCCGACGGCGCTAGCCGCGGGTCTCGAAGTCGGGCGGTTCGATTTG
>CAYWNG010000977.1:0-1931 GCA_964458685.1 uncultured Pirellulaceae bacterium | reverse complement strand
GTTGGTGTCGAAGACGTCGTGCGAGCTACTTCTATTTCGAGAACCACTTTGGAACGTCGCTTTCGCGAAGTCGTCGGCCGCACACCGCGCGAGGAAATTGAACGTATTCGAATCCAGCGCGTGCGTACCTTACTGACCGACACCACGTACAGTCTTGAGAAGATTGCCGATCTAACCGGCTTCGGTTCTCCCGCGCACGTTGTCACCGCCTTTCGGCGGCATCATCGCTGTACTCCTGGACAATATCGAAGCGAGCAGTCGCCAGGCTGATTTGCTTCTCTTGAATCTTATTGGCTCACCTTAACTCGTGGGCTGCAAGATTACTTTCATTGCACCGGACTCTCCATCGTATAACCGCGCAAACCAGTCAGGACCTTCCTCGAGACTTGCTTTCGCGGTAATCATCTCGTCCACGCGAATCGCACCACTGGCCAGCAAGTCGATACATGCCGGATACTCGCCGCTGGATGCGCAAGTACCGAAGAGACTTAACTCACGCGTGACGATCGACTGAAGTGCCATTTCCACCTTGGGTGAAAGATTGCCTACGAGAGTCAGCGAACCTCCCTTACGCGCACTTTGGATCGCGGTCTTGATCGTGGCGGTTGCTCCGACAACCTCCAGAACCACATCCGCGCCGCGACCATGGGTCAGCCTGCGAACTTCTTCTGGCACATCGACATCATCGGCTTTCAGGCAAACATCAGCACCAAGCGATTTCGCTTTTTCAAGTCTCCCAGCATCAAGATCGACGGCGATGACCTGCGAGCAGCCTGCCAGACGAATTGCCTGAATTGCCAGTAACCCAATCATGCCGCTGCCTACGACGACTGCCGTATCGCCGAGAAGTACTGGAGTCCGATTTGCTGCGTGAACAGCTACGGAAACCGCCTCGATCATCGCCGCGTGTTCAAAGGGCAGGTCTTCTGGTAAGCGATAACATATGTGCTGCGGAACAGCAACGAATTCAGCAAACGCGCCATGCTGACGATACTCATCACAGGAAACGCCCAGCACCCTACGATGATCACAAAGATTGATCCGCCCGCCTCGGCAGTAGAAGCAATTGCCACAAGAAACGGTCGAATCAAAGGTAACGCGATCGCCAACAGCGAATGCGGTCACGTTAGCGCCGACTTCTGCAACGACCCCGGCGGCTTCGTGTCCCATGATCAGCGGAGGAACTCGGCGTCCAGTGCTTCCATCGTAGCCATGGATATCGCTGCCACAGATTCCGCATGCGCGTACCTGTACGAGCAGATCATTCGCGCCAATGGTCGGCTTTTCAAAGTCGACGATATCCAGCTTCTTGTATTCGCTTAGTAATAGTGCTTTCACAGTACTCGCAGTACAGGCGTTTAGCCTGTCTCCTATCAGATGTAAAATGGAATCAAAGCAAAAGGACGCTTCATGCAATCAGTCTTAATTTGGATGTCGTCAATCGGAAAGGTTTCGTGAAGCAGAATTTGAAAAGAACTGCTCGCGGAGAAAGGGCAGTTTCTTTTTTTGGTCAAGCACTTTCGTCTTTGCGGCATTTCGATGATTACTCGTTGAATGAGACGCTGGCCTGATTAACCTTGAGACTGCGCCTGGACTATTTTTTCTGCTGACTCTCGCGGGTAGGCTCGAACAAAGGGAGGGAAAATGCGTTTCTTACGCTCTGCCCTTCTCCAACCCAATCCCCGTCAATACGACCACGCTACAATACACTATGCGACTTACAACTACATTCAGCAGCCTGCTTTGTCTCAGCGTCATCTGGGCGGCCAACCTTAGCGCACAAACAGCGCGGGAAAAGATCTTTCCGAATGGTGAGTTCTTCCAGTTCGAGGGCCGTCCAGCGTTTATCCTCAACCCCGAGTCGACAGCGGAAGGTTCGCGAACGAACAAGCCTTGGGTCTTCTATGCCCCAACACTAGCTGCCTATCCAG
>CAYWNG010000976.1:0-1952 GCA_964458685.1 uncultured Pirellulaceae bacterium | reverse complement strand
TCCTAGCGGTATTCTGTACTGCGAAAGCTTTGAGGAGATTTGCGATACGATCGCGACTCTATCGCCCGATGATTATCAAAGCCGCTTGGCCGCGATTCAGCGCAATCGTGAACTAGCGATTGGCTATTCAAACGCTGAACGAATCATCTTTGACACGCTTAGTAAGCCTGAGCATCCGGGCTCAACTGCCTTTTACCGCGTATCGCCTGCCGTTCCGATTGCCCCTAAAAGCTTGGTTTCCGTTTCGTGATTCGCCTAAACACTCCGGACAACCGCTCTAATCGCTACAACCGGAACACCACCAGCAAGCGATTGGTCTCTTAACGGTGACAGCGGAACCACACGACGCTCTTGGGGTGGCCCATGGCCATGCCTCTGCCCTTGCCCAGGAGCCTTGGCAGGCCCCTGCTGCCTGATTATCGACGATCTAGCGATGCCTAATGACCGCGTCGTTGGCAGGTCTACAATCAGCTAGCCCGGCTTTCCGGCTCGGTGAGATGCCATTCGTCGTGCCGTTTCTGGCTTAGGCGTTCTTCGTTGCAAAACCTACCTAGGCGACTAGTATCGCGAGGACTCTTTAACGACTCCCGACCAGTTGCGACTATGTGGAAATACAAACCGTTCACCAAGAAGCCCCGCCAAGATTGGCAAGTTCAAGCACTTGAATCCCGATTCATGGCCGCTTGCGACATAGCGCCGATTCCAACTGTGGAGCCAACTTCCTCAGACGTTCCGCAGCATGTCGAAACGGATGCAACGCGACCGCATGAAGTTATCTTTGTGGACGAGCGGGCAATGAACTCGAGTGCCTTGCAAAAGGCATTGGTACGAACGGCTGACATAGTCGTAGTCTCTGCCAATCGCGATGGCATTTCTCAGATAAGTGAATACGTCGCTGCCAACCCAGGACTGCGAGCCATCCATTTGGTAAGCCACGGTCAAGCAGGTGAATTGCAATTCGGCAATAGTGTCATTACAAGAAGCAAGCTGGAGAGTCGACGTGCTGAACTTACGTCGTGGAGAAATTCGTTAGCGTCTCAAGCAGACCTCTTGATCTATGGATGCTCGTTTGCATCCAGCCAGGAGGGACGATCTAGCATACAGGAACTCCGTCGCTGGACAGGCCTGGATATCGCAGCTTCAACCGACCTTACCGGCAGTCCTACCGATGCCGCTAACTGGAATCTCGAATACCAACAGGGAACGGTTGAAACGTCACTTCCCTTTAACAGTGCGTTTCAGCAATCGTTTGATGGCCACCTGCTCATCGAAGTCCGTGCAGCGGGGTCAACCGGTGACGAAGAGCTTCAATTGGAAGTAAACAACGAAGTGGCTGCGACCTGGACACTGTCAGGCACTAATGCTGGACGCAATCAATTCCAGACCTACTCATTCAATGTTCAAGCGTCTGAGATAAAACAAGTCCGGATCCGATTTTTAAACGATGCCTACAATCCAGACAGCAACTATGACCGAAATGTTTTATTGGATTCGGTAACGCTTAACGGTGTAACCTATCAAGCCAACGCAGACAATGTCTTTGTTGCAGGAACTGACATTGAGGGCAGAGGCATAAGCAATGGATACTTGCAGTCCAATCGCGTAGCCACTAATGGCTTCTGGGAGTTCAACAGCACACGAAAGGAAGTTGGCTCATTCATTCAACTGAACGTCTCTGGAAACACCGGAGACGAAGAAGGCCTGTTGCTCATCAATGGACAAGCGGTCAAACACTTTGGACCGATACCCCAATCCGGCCTCACAGTCACCTATCAGAGCGAAAGCCCAGTTTCCATCGATCAACTGCGTGTTGCGTTTATCAATGATTTTGTATCGGGCTCCTACGATCGCAATCTACAAGTCAATCGTCTGGTGCTTGATGGCACCGTCTATACTGCAGACGACCCACGAGTCTTTACGACCGGACACTTTATCGAAGGTCGTGGCGTGGT
>CAYWNG010000975.1:0-1953 GCA_964458685.1 uncultured Pirellulaceae bacterium | reverse complement strand
AAGAATAGGGAGCAATCAGACAATTAGCGTCGATGCGCGGCCAATGTGCTTGCACGCGTATCAACTTTCTGTCGTGCATCCTTTGACAAAGCAGAAAGTTACTTACCAGGCGCCGTTACCAACATGGATTCGATAACAACACCGGTTTTGAGCCGAAGTCTAGAAAGCGATATTATCACGATGGCGAATCAGCCTAAGAAGTTTCAGGTCGACCACGGGCGAATTGAGAGAGCAGTCCGAGAAATCCTGATCGCCGTCGGTGAAAATCCTGACCGCGAAGGGCTCGAGGAAACCCCCGCTCGCGTGGCTCGAATGTACGCTGAAATGTTCGCAGGACTGCACGAAGAGGCTTCGACACACTTGAAGAAAGTGTTTACCGAGAAATATGACGAAGTAGTTCTGGTAAAAGATATCCAATTCTGTAGCATGTGTGAGCATCACCTGTTGCCCTTTTACGGAAAAGCTCACATTGGTTACCTGCCCGATGGCAAAGTCGTTGGTCTGAGCAAGTTGGCTCGCGTGGTCGAATCGGTCGGACGAAAGCCGCAGGTTCAAGAGCGGATGACTGAACAGATCGCTGACTTAGTCGAGTCGCACTTGAGCGCCAAAGGAGTTGCTGTGGTTATCGAGGCCTCGCATAGCTGCATGTCCATCCGTGGCGTTCGCAAGCCAGGTAGCTCGTGCATCACCAGTGCAATGCGTGGTATTTTCCGAGAGAATATGGCAAGTCGATCGGAGATACTCAGTTTAATGATGAACAATAAGACATGAACAATGTTTCGCTAGAATCGCTGACCTCCAACGCCACCGCACATTTGTCGGTGGCGTGTTTGTTTTGTTACTGGCTACTGCATCTCTTGGAACCGCGCCGAATGGCTAGGTTCCCTCGGCTTGTTCTTACAACCGTTGCGGTCGCACTTTACGTTCGACTGCTGATGCATACTGAGGTCCCGATTCAGCGCTGGCTCTGGTCAATCTGTGGTGTTGTCTCGTTCGTTGCCGCGTTGCACACTATTTTTCAATGGACCAAGGTCCTGCCCTCTGAAGTTCACGACGAAGAGAAACAAAAAAACGTCAAGAAATCAAAGCTGGCTGATGATCAAAAAACGGCTCCGGCAAAGCTGCTGTGGCATTGGGGATCGAAGCTCGGACTACTTTGCACCCTAGTCGCCCTTGGCTCGCTGATCTTTATTCGCTTCAACGATTTAGGCGCTTTGCCTGGCTCACTCAAGTACTTTTCGGCTCTGCAGCAATCCGGAATATCGCTCATGCTGGGCGTAGCCATCTTTTTGAGCATCGAGCTGACCTTTATCTCTTCTCCCGATGCCTTAAGCGTGCAGAGATCGGCACGAGTCCATTGGCCAGCGTTGGCTAGCTTCACGATGGTCATTGCTCTGACAATTCTGGCTTGCTGTTTAGCTCAATTCATGGCTAAGCCACCAACGGAAGATCTGGATACTACACAGCGGACGGTCCATTTTGCAGCTCGAGCGTTCGGGTTAATCATGCTGGTGGCAACATTCATCGTGTGGTTCATTCCACGACGCTTGGCCAGCTTTCAGAAGTCCGGTAAGATTCCTTCCGATTGGATCAGCCTGACTTTAACCGCTTGGCTCGGCATGTTCGCTTTCGTAGTTGCGGCTACACTGCCAGCCGACTGGCCATGGAAGCTGCTTGGAAAATAACCTTATGAAGCTCATCGAAAAATACACCTTTGGAATTGGCGATCGATTCTCGCATCAAGCTGCGGCTCAACTGCGAGCCTTCCAGATGTTGGCCGATCGCGGTGTTCACGTAACTCCAGTTTGGAACAAGTCCAATCGCGAACATAACTTTGTTGGATCGAAGCCGTCCAGTGTCTTGGCCGCTGCGCAACAAGCGGTTGCCGAGTCGAATTGGAATCAGCCTTGGCATATCGACGCCGATCACATTGGATTAAAGACAGTTGATCCG
>CAYWNG010000974.1:0-1956 GCA_964458685.1 uncultured Pirellulaceae bacterium | reverse complement strand
CGCGCGGACAATCGATGGCCGATGCGGTAGGAACTTGCGTTCACTGCGGATTTTGTTTGCCTACTTGCCCGACCTATCAGGAGCTTGAGAGCGAGATGGATTCACCGCGAGGTCGAATCCTGCTGATGAAGTCGGTGCTCGAAGGCGAAATCAGCGCCGATGAAGCCGCTCCGTACGTGGATCGTTGCTTGGGCTGCTTAGCTTGTGTGACTCACTGTCCGTCGGGAGTACCCTATGGCGATTTGATCAGCTCGTATCGAAGCCACACTCGCGAGAGCAGCCGATCTCTTCCCAAGCTTCGCGACGTTATGATTCGGCAAACGTTACCGTATGTGAATCGCTTTCGGTGGGCAGTGCGTTTGGGCAAAGTGGGTGTCGCGATGCGAGCCTTCATGCCTAAAGCACTGCGTCCGATGTTGGATTTGGTTCCCTCGGACTTGCCGCCTCAGAAGGACTTACCTGAATTCACGCCCGCGGTTGGCAAACGCGTGGGGCGAGACGCACTGTTGGCCGGATGTGCGCAGCAGGTTTTAGCGCCGGACATCAATCATTCGGCCATTCGAGTACTTGCCAGAAATGGAATCGAAGTTGTTGTGCCGCGCGGCCAGGGCTGTTGTGGAGCACTTTCGTGGCATACTGGTCGAGGCCAGGAGGCGGCTGATTTTGCTAAACGCTTGATTGATTCGATTCCCTCAGACGTCGATTGCTTCATTACGACGGCTGCAGGGTGTGGTTCAGCGATTCATGAATACCCGCTGGTCTTGGCCGGCGACGCTAAGTTAGAGCGTGCCCGCGAGCTTGCGAAAAAGAGTGTGGATATCTCGGTCTACTTGAATCAACTGCAACTCGAATCGATCCCCGCGCTCGCCGCACCCAAACGAGTTGCTTACCATGATGCTTGCCATTTGGCTCACGCTCAGGGTGTACGATCGGAGCCGCGTCAATTGCTGAGTCGCGTTCCGGGATTGGAAGTTGTCGAACTGTCTGATTGTGATACCTGTTGTGGTTCTGCAGGAACGTACAACATCGAGCAGCCGGAAATCGCGAAAAAGCTTGGAGAGCGCAAGGCGAGAACTGTGGTTGAAACAGGCGCCAGCGCGGTGGTCTCGGGCAACATCGGTTGCTTAGTACAAATTGAGAAGCATCTACAAAGTTTGACCAACCGAGTAGCGGTTTTGCACACTGTGCAGGTCATAGATCGTGCCTACCAGCAACTTTTGAGCTAGTACAAATTACCCAACCCTCGCAGTTAATGATGTCAACTGGTCTTGCCGATAGCATTACCTGTCAAGCCAAGGCGGGCTTGATTTATTCACAAGTACCTAGCGAACGAGCTAACGCGATCGCTGGTTTCCCCTATGCGAATAGTTGACGAGGAGAATATGGCCCCAACGCATCAGTTGCCCGAACGAACCCTTGAGGTAGTCCGAGAATATGTGCGAGACGAGCTAAGCGGACAGAATCGATTGGAACGAGACGCGTTCCCCATGGCAGAAAGGATTGTCACTCGTAAAGGCAGTCCAGTTGGTCTTTACTTTTGCATGTACGGCCCACGTAGCGTTCGACTGACCGCTGTTTGGGACCTCCAGAAGGAAGAGATCTTCTTCTACGATTCCATGGGACGCAGATCCACCACTCAACCTGTCCCAGGTAACAAGTAGTGGAAGTGAAGTAGAAGTTTGTGGTTGATTTTGAGTTGATTTTTGCTGAATAAATTGAGTTGATTGAATTGTATTTCGGGCAGAATTCGTGCAGCCGGTTGCTGCATGGATCATCTGTAAACGTAGCTGAAGTGGAGCGCAGGACGCTGCTCGGCTTTGGTCGTAAAGGAAGCGGCGGTTATTCAGTAAAGAACCGCACTGGTTGGACTGATGACACCCAGTCAACAACCCGAGAATGACCGCCGCTGGGTTGAATTATTGCGAATCATTTGTCACGGAGGATTGAGTCGTGTTG
>CAYWNG010000973.1:0-1960 GCA_964458685.1 uncultured Pirellulaceae bacterium | reverse complement strand
GCGCGGCAACGCCGCGACCCTGGGCTTTGGAATGTAACGCCTTCGGCGTAAAGAGTCGTTACAATGTTGCAAACTTCAGACAGTGCCGGCGAACTGCCTGACCTAAACTTATCTTCCGTTGCCCGCAGGATCGAGTATGACTAGCCCAACCGAAAGAATTCAACAGCTTAGCGACTTGATTCGCTATCACGATCGCAAGTACTACGCCGAAGCCGCTCCAGAGATCACGGATCTCGAGTACGATCGGCTGATGAATGAGCTGAAACAACTTGAAGCTCAGCACCCTGAGCTTGTACTACCGGATAGCCCGACACAACGCGTGGGCAATGAGCTTTCGGGAAGCCTGCAGCAGGTCGAACACCGCGTACCGATGCTTTCGATCGAGAACACGTACAGCTCGGAGGAGCTTGCGAGTTTTCTCGCTCGCGTTCAAAAAAATCTCGGTAGTGATCCGGTCGAATGGGTATTGGAGCTGAAGATCGACGGCGTGGCTGCTGCGATCATCTACGAGCATGGTCAATTGGTCCGCGCGGTCACTCGTGGCGACGGAAAAGTTGGCGATGATGTGACGCACAACATTCGTACAATCCCCGATGTGCCACTTCGATTAACGGGCAACCCTCCAGAGCTTCTCGAGGTACGCGGTGAAGTCTATATGAACAACAGCGATCTCGCTCAGCTTAACCTCAAACAAGCTGCGGCTGGACAGCCGGCATTTAAGAACACTCGCAATGTTACCGCGGGCACCATCCGACTGCTCGACCCCAAACTTGCCGCCGAACGCAAGATGCGATTCTTTTGCCATGGAGTCGGCTACTGCGAAGGCATCAAAGCTACGAATCACATCGAATTTTTAGCGGAATTGCGAGGACTGGGATTGCCCGCTACGCCGCACGTCTACAAGTTCAACTCGGCTGAAGAAGTCCTCGCGCGGATCGATGCCATCCAAGCGGAATTGCATGAGTTGGATTTTGAGGTCGACGGGATGGTCCTGAAGGTTAATCGCTTTGATCAACGCGAGGAATTGGGAAGTACTACTAAGTCGCCGCGGTGGGTCGTGGCCTACAAGATCGAGAAGTACGAAGCGGTCACGCGATTGAACGAGATCCGCGTGCAGATCGGAAAGACCGGTGCAATCACGCCTGTTGCGGAGCTGGAGCCGGTTCAATTGGCTGGTACAACCGTCTCGCGAGCGAGTCTGCACAACGCTGAAGAGATTGAACGCAAAGACATTCGTGTTGGCGACTGGGTCGTTGTTGAGAAGGCTGGAAAGATCATTCCTCACGTGGTGCGAGTCGAACTGCATCGGCGTCCAGAGGATAGTCAGCCCTATAAATTTCCGACGCATTGCCCCGAGTGTGAAACTTTGTTGGAAAAAGACACAGGCGGAGTCTACATTCGTTGCCCCAACAAGGATTGCTCGGCAAAGTTCCGCCAGCGACTGCGTTACTATGCTGGTCGATCGGCCATGGATATCGACGGACTGGGCGAGAAGATCGTCGATCAACTTGTTGATGCTTCGCTGGTGGGTAGCTTTGCCGATCTCTATCACTTGGAAGAATCACAACTTTTGACGTTGGAGAGTTTTGGAAAACGCAAGGCCGAGAAACTGTTGAGCGGCATTCAGGAGAGCAAGCAGCGCGGGCTGTCGCGAGTTCTTGCCGCAATCTCGATACGCCACGTTGGGACGCGAGTCGCATCGATCCTTGCGAAGAAGTTTGTGTCGATGGAAAAGCTGATGGCGGCAACCATTGAAGATCTTGCTGCCACCGAAGAGATCGGCGACATCATCGCCGAGAGCGTCTATGAATTCTTGCACAGTGAACATGGCGAAGCGACCATCAATGGCTTGGCAAATGCTGGAGTCAAACTAACAGAGGACGTTACCGAAGAGCAGCAGGCTCAGGCTAGTAGCGTGCTTGCCGGGAAGACGCTGGTCGTTACCGGTACGTTGGTTAAG
>CAYWNG010000972.1:0-1964 GCA_964458685.1 uncultured Pirellulaceae bacterium | reverse complement strand
CACACTTCGCTCGCGGAGTAAGGTTGGCAAGCAGGAAAAGAACTCCGACAAGCAAAGCGACGATGAGCGGAGGGGATTTTAGTCGACGAATTAGATTTGTCCTCAGTTTCATCGTTTTCCTGCTTCAGGAACTTTTTCCGGATTGCTTGACTTTTCCCAATCTTCATTCTGCGATACCCAAAGGGGCAGGTTTGAAGCCTCAAGTCTCAAGTCTCAAGTCTCAAGTCTCAAGCCTCAAGCCTTGTTCCTCTATTCCGTTTTTTCGAGCCGTCTTTTGATGATTGAAATCGCGCTCTCGGCTCGCATTTTCATTCCGAAATCGCCCGCTGAACTCAGCTCGGTCAGCTTGTCAATGCTTTGCTCTGTTCCAACCTCTTGCAACAGCCGAATTAGATCATTTCGAGCGAAATCATCTTTCTCCGTTAGCAATCTTTCCAAGACAGCCGATTCCACTTTGGGCCCAAAGCTGCTGAGCGATTTTTGGGCGTCGTAGGATAGACTTGAAAAGTTCTCAATCATGAGCGGCAAATCCTCTTCCTGCTTAAGTTCGAAGAGCGCATTCAAGGCTGCTTTCCGATGCGTTGGACTCTTGCCAACGATCCGTCGCAGTTCGGGTGCACAAGCTAGATTCATCCAATGTGTATAAGCGGGCCAACCAAGGCTGTGCATGATACTATCCTTGCCGGCAATCACGGCTCGCAGGGCCTTGAGTGTACTCTCCCGTTTGTCTTCGACGATCGCTATGCGTGCCAAGCGATTCAAAGCGCTGAAACGCTGTTCGGCATCCTGGCTACTAATCTGTAAAACCAATTCATCGACCAGTGCGGGGTTCGGCTGAGTTTGTTCGATCTCTTGCTCTTTCTTGCGCTTCTCAGCTTGCTCTTGGGCTAGTCGCATTCGCTCTTGCACGATCGCCGGGTCATTGCGAGTGACTTTGTAGAACAGTGGAGTCTCGGTGGCTTTCCCGTTGGCCTTATTCGAAACGGTCAGGTTCTCTTCCAAACTAATGGGCAGCCCTAGTTTGGTGTCGAATTCCCATACACCTTCGCCATGGACTTCGAGCGTTGGCTGCGGCTTGTCGGTGGGCATTTGGAAACGTCGTGTTTTCTTGATTCGAATGACATCCTGGTCTGAGCTGACCACTTCGTAATTGCTTTCCAGCACGGCGGGGATACCCGGTTGACGCTCGGTAGGTCCCCTGAACATGTCTCGCATTTTGGGACGCATGAAACCCGGCGCCGTCTGCTGTGGCGGATCGATTTGGTAATTGCGATAGATAAGCCACTTGTCGTGGGCGGCCAAGTCAAACGGTTGCAGAAGCAACTCTGGAATCGATGCCAAAACAAAAGGGAGCGGATCGACGTTACTGATACTTCGAAGCTCGCCCAGTCGGCTGACAAGCATCTTGCCGCTTAGCCCTTCCTGGCGAACTCCGTTAAAGATAACGACCGGACTTTTGATGGTTCCGTCGTAAGTCGCATAGAAATCAATCTCCACGTTTCGATTGTCGACCCAGTTGCTGAGCTCAAGTTGTCCTACGTGGGGTGAGATGCGCCCAGCAATTTCGTCAGGGGCCAAGGCGGCTTCAGCAGTTGATGGTTGGATTGCGATGTTGTTTTTTGACATCAGCGCTCGCAATCCATCGACACGACTTGCGAAACCAAGCGGGCTGCGTTCGCCTTGGGAAGTGATATTGGCGAGCCCAATGATTTCGCCTTTGGAATTGACCAAGGGACCGCCACTATTGCCAGGATTATTCGGTTCGCCTTCGATGGCAATAGCACGCGAGCCTTGCGATTCATCGATGTTCGAGATTTTCCCCGCGCTAACTTTGATGCCTTGCGGCGGATCAACGGAAATTGGAAATCCCAAAACGAAGACACCTTCGGCCAGCTTCACATTTGCAGAACTTGCAAGCCCAACGGCTGCCTCTTCGCCTTCGTAAGCCAAGATGGCGAGATCAT
>CAYWNG010000971.1:0-1964 GCA_964458685.1 uncultured Pirellulaceae bacterium | reverse complement strand
TGAATTAACTCGTGAGCAATCAAGGCTCGCAGTTCCGCGTCGCTTAACTTTTCGACAATCAATTTCGGCAAGAGAATCGTCGGAGTAAAAAGTCCAACGATGGCCGGTCCAACGCTATCGCTAAGGATCTTCACTCGAATCTTGCGGCGAATCGATAGCCGATCGACGAGCTCTGTGAGTATTCCTTGCACTCTTTCGGAACCTTCGAAGCGTCGGCTGTTGATCCATCGAAGGAAGATGAAGTAACGCCCCCATTGCCTAAGGCTCGCAATCATGACGGAAACAAGCCAACTCCAAAACAGAAGCGGTATAAGATCGATCGAGCCAAACCGCCCCATTTTCCAGATCGCGGACATACTCTGCGTGCTGGTCGATTCCGACACCTGTAGACTTAGTGGGATGTTCAAAATAGAGGTCGACCAACCTGAGCCAACCAATCCAGATTGAGCGCTGGATGAGGAGTTTGGTAATGCGGCTACTGAAGCGCTACTATCCGAATTGCCCCAGAGCGACGAAATTGAAGTTTGCTCAACGGCCGATGCCAGCCAACTAAAGACGCTAACAGGGCTGCTCCAGATCGGAGGAATGAGGAACTTGATCAAGAGCAGGATGCAAAAGAGATGTCCTAGATGAGGCCGACGTTTTGCAAGACTACGAAAGGCGAATGTGACCATCAGCCACAACAAGGCAATTTGCCAAGCTTGATTCCACAGCAGCAACAGAATTTGATCTTGAGTCATGATTGCTTGCCTTCCTCTTCGAGTCGCTCGATCAGCAATCGTAGCTCAGCCAGTTCGTCGGCAGAGACTCCGCGCTCTTCGATGAGATGTCGAACTAGTGGCATCGATTGACCACCAAACAAGCGCGACACAAGTTCGTCGACCGTCTTTCGAATTACCGTCTTCGCCTTGGTCTTGGCGGAGTAGACGCGCGTCTTGCCCTCCAAGACCGATGAGGCGTAGCCTTTGGATTCCAAACGACGCAGATAGGTTTGGACAGTCGCAAAGTCCATTTGCTGGCCATCTGCTTGAGCTTCATGAATCGTCCTGACCGTCGCCGGACCGTGCTCCCACAGAATCCGCGCAACTGTCATCTCTCCCTTGGAAAGCCCCGGCTTATCAACCATCATTCCCTCCACTGAATCTTCCAGTACGTTTGTACTTATCGTACACGTACAAATGTACCTGTGCAAGACCAGTGTTTTTCGATTGAGACTTTTTGAAATGCTAGCTGCGCGAGATCGTAACGAAGAAGTTAGGCCCGTAGCCACCGCTGCCAAGCGGTGGAAAGCTAAACAAGCATCCTACGAATCTTGGCGATAGACTCCGGATTGGGCGATCCCACCGTCTGGCGACGGTGGCTACCTGTAGCCACTGCTGCCAAGCAGTGGAGAGTAGGCATCATCCATGCATCCAATTACTATTCGCCGCAAAGCCAAGGCGTTGACAGCGGGCCACATACACTTGCTACACTGTATAGATAAGAACGCAGGCCAGCCGATCGATGATCACTTTCGCAGTACCGCTACAAGTTTCCGAGGCACTCAATAACACAACTCGAAGCAACGGATGGCTTTATGGCCTCATCCTAGGAGGACTCGGGCTCATGGTTTCGCTTGGGGCATTTCTGTACTGGCAAAGAACGACTCAAGCCAGAAAGGATGCCGCTGAATTCGACGCACTGGTTGCTGAATATCGTGAATTAGAAGCTAGGCTGCAGCAAGCGAAATTGCAAAGCAAAGGTCAGAGTAGCAAAATATCTGATTTCGAATTGATTGACGAGACGGCAGAAACAGAAGAGGAGAACGAATCTGACCAAAAGGAGAATCCATGAGGATGATTCCCAACTCGATGCCGGAAGTTTAGAGTTCCTAACTCTGTGGCCTTTGTGCCTCTGTGAGAGATTTCTTGAGCTCTCCAGCATAGCCATGCCAAAGTCCACTTAGCCGCAATGGTGTGTTACGC
>CAYWNG010000970.1:0-1973 GCA_964458685.1 uncultured Pirellulaceae bacterium | reverse complement strand
CCGGGTTGAATCACGACAGTTTTCCCACTTAACTCTGCACTAAAGCGATTACCCACCATGTACTTTGTGATCGGCTCGGCATTGACCGTTGTCAAATCTTGTCCTTCGACAATGATCGACATTTGACGCAAGGTTGGATTTTGGCGATCACTGCTTGAGAGAAAAATGATGAATCTCGCCATCGCTCGACTTATTGCAACATTCATTAGTCGGCGAGACTCTTCCGTTTGTAGGAATGGACTTGATCCATCGACTGGGTCGAAAATGACGGTATGGCGTTCACCACCTTGTGCTCGGTGAACCGTCGAAACTTCTATCCCTTTCAGACCTAGTAGTGCAAGTTTCTGTCGAATGATTGCCTTCTGCGACTTGAAGGGAGTCAGTACCAGAATCTCACTTTCCGCAATACTTTTCGTTAGAGATAAGCAAATCTCCGCTATCGCTTCAGCCGACTTGATTCGAAGTGGGCCATGATACGTTTGTGACCAATTCGACTCGGCCTCAATGCTAACTACACTCAGGCTTTTGCATCCTTTGGGGAGCTTCCGGCTCTCAATCCATCCGCGATCCTTCAAGCACTCCGGTGCAACTCGCAGAGCTCCCTCGTAGAAGCACTTGCTTACTAATTCACAAATTGATTCCGACATTCGCGACTGTTCATCCAAGAATACCGTCGAGGCTTTTGCAAATGGTAGGTAATTGAACATTGAACCACCCATCCACGCGACGGTATTGGGCTTATTGCTCTGAACGACCGGAGCCAGTTGTTTATGATCTCCCGCAAAAATCGTCTTTCGACCAAGAGAAGCGAGCACCAGTGCATAGGGAATTGGAACCTGACTCGCCTCATCGAATACCACCAGATCAAATGGACCTCGGGATCGCAGTTCATCATGTGTGTACGCCGCTCGGGTGGCTGTCATAGCGGCTAACTGGCATTCATCTAGAACCTTAGTAGACTCCCGACGAACTTCTCTTCGTAAAGCCTCATCTTTCTCTTTCCAAGCCGCGTATGCCTGCGCGGCCTCACCGGGAGGTCGTAATGCCTGATGGACGGCCAGCTTGCGTATTAGATCCTCGTCGATAACAGGAAGCAGGTGGCTTCGACCTTGATATCGTTGAGCAACGAAGTGGTGTCCAAGTCTCTTGCATCGCGACCGAATTTGTTGTCCCTGCGAAATGTTACTCAGTGCATCGTCGACGGAAGTAAGTGCAATATCTGTTGCTGAATTAGTTGTTGAAAGCAACAAAACTCGCTTGGTGGGGAAATTGCGAAGGTACTCTGCAATCAAACGACCTAGAGTAAATGTTTTGCCGGTCCCTGGCGGCCCCCAGAGAAATCCACACTGATACCCTGGGAGCTTGAGTGCAGCTTGCTGACATCGTCGCAACTGAGAGGTTGATGTTCCGATTGATGGTACAAGTCGGTCATCGAATTTGATTTCAGACTGAATCTCTTTTAACCATTGCTCAGCTCGAATGGCGTTGGACTCTAACTGCCAAATTCCCTGAAGTGCCTCAAGGTACCGTGGCGGATAGATTCGGATCTCTTCACCTGTGTTTGGCGGAGGCTTTGTTGCAAATCTCAAGTTGATTACTTGATGCTCTGGAACGACGGAGAGCACGTCGGCGGCACCATTACCAGTATGTCCTGGCCACCATGCAGATGCTCCTTCGAGTGATTCATCAAGCGATTTCGAATAGGAATCCGGAAGATTAAGCTGAAGCGACCAAACGCTTCCCTGCTGCGTTCTTCCCTCAACTTTATAGGACAATCGTACGGCCGAACGCTCTAGCTCATCACGAACAGCGCTCAAGATTTCTGAACGAACACTCTCTGTGGGCATATTTATCTGCTCAGGCGAAATCAGACTTCCCTACCTCTTTCCGCCTCCACTGAAGGCACGAAAGGTGGGACAAGAAAGACTAACCAGAATCCCCCCAAATGTCTAGCGATAGGGTTTAAAGAGTTG
>CAYWNG010000969.1:0-1980 GCA_964458685.1 uncultured Pirellulaceae bacterium | reverse complement strand
GCGGCACGCGTGTCAATCCAGCTTGCGTTTACCAATTGATCATCAGACCAGCTAGTCCTGACTTTGCACTGACGGGCTGGGTCAAACATGTTGAGCTTCGTAACGGTGATCGCAACGCCTTGTCGAAACCATTAGCACTACGTCCTGGGGCTACTATCGCGTTAGAGATTGGTGCCTTTCGTCGCGATGGATTTGATGGCCCAATTCGTCTTGAAGTTTCCGGCCTGCCCGATGGCGTCACCGCTTCGGCAGTAGACATCGCCGCAAACCAGACTGCTGGAACAGTCTTTTTGACGGCGGGCAATCAAGCTCCCAAAGGAATCGGTTCTATCAAAATTGTTGGGCATTCCGAAATCGATCAAGCGACTGCGACTCGACCGTGTCAACTCTCTTCGATGTCCTGGCCAATTCGCGATCATTGGCAGGAGTTTCCCCGTCCGCGTTTGCTCCAACAAGTCCCTGTTTCGGTGACAGATGCCGAACCGGCCACGATCACGATTCAACCGCCCGCAGACGAGAACGGTAACTTTCGAATGACGGCCACTGCGGGCTCAGTTGCTAAGATTCCACTGAAGATTGAGCGACGCTGTGAATTCTCGGGCTCTGTACTTGCGCTGCAAACTCTCGGCAATGGATTTCAACAGGTGCCACGCTTTGAGATTGCTCTACAGGAGAATCAAGCTGAAGCCAAACTGGACCTCGCCGCGCTGAAGATCGCGCCAGGAAGGTATACGATTGCCTTTTATGGTCCAGCGGTAGCTAAGTATCGCGACTATCCGCAAGCTGTTGCCAAAGCCGAGCAACTGCAAAAGGCTGCCGCGGCGAATGTTGAGCAACTCAAGCAACAGTTGCAAGCCTTGAAACAAACTGCTCAGCAAGGCGACTCGAAGCTGGCCAGTTTGGAGCAAGAATTGAAAAATGCGGAGGCGAGTCTGGCTGCAGCGGATGGCCAGCTCAAGACCGTTACGGCTCGTTCACAACCTCAAGACATCGCCGACATCGTGGTGACTCAACCATGGACGCTTGAAGTATTGCCACCCGAGGAGAAGAAATGACTCATTCAAATTCACGCCATACTTGTTCATCATCTTGCCCTGGACCGCTCAGTGGACCAACTCTAGATCGTCGTTGGTTTATGAAGTTTGGACTAGCTGGTGCGGCGGGACTGACATTGTCAAGCCTGCTCAAACTAAGAGCGATGGCCGGAGAGCGCGCTGCGACACGATCGGGCAAGTCGGTCATCATGGTTTGGCAGCCTGGCGGTTGTTCGCACATCGATACTTACGATCCTAAGCCGCTGGCAAACAGCGAATATCGCGGTCCCTTCAGCCAGATACCGACGAAGCTTCCCGGTTATCAATTTACAGAGTTGATACCTCGACAAGCGGCCATCGCCGACAAGATGGTCGTCTTGCGATCGATGTATCAGCATGCGCCTGGGCACCCAGCGGGAACGATGCAGTTACTAACAGGTGATCCCGAGACTCGCGATAAACCTTCGCCGAAGTACCCGGACTGGATGTCGATCGCACATTACTTGCTCAACAAGAAAGAGGCCGGAGCGGCTCGCGCGCTGCCAGGCTATGTTGGTATCAATCCACCTCTAGAATACAACGGTCCTGCCTATTTGGGCGACTCGTACTCTGCCTTCAGCATTACTGGAGATCCCAGCGCACCCAATTTTGTCGTACCTAATATTGGGCTCACCGACGCAAATGAAATCGGTAGGATTCAACGCAAGGTGAGCTTGCGGCAAAAACTAGACAACTTGGACCGAGCCTTTGATCGAAGCGGTGAACTAGGAGCGCTCGATCAGTTCGAAGTTCAAGCGATGTCTCTTTTGACGAGTGCTGAAACGAAGCGTGCGTTCGATCTTTCGTTGGAAGATGATGCGACGCGAGATCGTTATGGACGCAACAGTTGGGGGCAGCAGTTGCTAATGGCCAGACGTCTGGCTGAAGCTGGCGTCGATATCATCAC
>CAYWNG010000968.1:0-1989 GCA_964458685.1 uncultured Pirellulaceae bacterium | reverse complement strand
GATGCGATTGCTGAACCACCGGAAGTGATTCGTCGAGTCCAACTGTGGAGTCACCCTTTGGTAGCCGCCATCCTGATCGGATTGATGGCCGCATTTTGGATAGGGCGTAAAGTTGTAGGAGTCTTCTAAGATGGAGAAAACGAAACTTCGCGGCGACAAGCTTCAATTACCCGATTCGCTCAAAAAGCAGCTCCTAAAATTTCGTAGCTACGTTTGGTCGACCAAGATCTCTGAATCGTTAGCAAGTGCAGCCCTAGTTGTTCTGCTGGCCTATTTAACTGTCTATTTCACCGATCGCGTTTGGGACACACCTGTCGGTATCCGATGGGGATTGTTCATTGCCGCCATCTTTGTTTGGTCTATCGTTCCGTATGCCTTCCATCGTTGGATTTGGAGCAATCGCAATCCGCATCAGTTGGCTAGACTTTTGCGAAAGCGCGAGCCCAGTGTCGGCGATCAATTGTTGAGCGTTATTGAGCTTTCTGAGAATGACACCGAGCAGTACCGTTCGCGAACTCTTTGCGAAGCAGCCATCGGCCAAGTCGCTCAACAAGCGCAAGGTCGCGACTTACGGCGATCCGCACCAGCCCATTGGCTCAAACCTTTGGCTTGGACGATCGGACTTAGCGGAGCCGTTTTCCTGGGGCTGATGCTTTCCTTCCCGGACGCGGCAACCAATGCTTGGCAGCGTTTTGCCAGTCCTTGGAAGGCCGTTAATCGTTTTACATTCGCAACCATTAGCGACGTGCCGCAAGAGTTGATTGTGCCGCATGGAGAGCCCACGCCGTTGGTTGTTCGCTTACGAGAAGACTCACAATGGCAACCAACTAAGGCCAGTGTACTGATCGGCGAAGTGACCACCAAGGAAGCACAGTTAGACGGTCAAGCTTACGCGTTTGAGCTACCTCCGCAAGTTGAATCGACTCCCATGCAACTTACGGTTGGAGATTTCTATCAAGACGTTGTCATCGAGCCGAAGCATCGTCCAGAATTGGTCGCCGTGGATGCTCAAGTAAGCTACCCTGAATACCTCGGTCGCGATGAAAAGCTGAAGGTCGACGTTCGCAGTGGCGTTCTATCCGTTGTCGCCGGTAGTTTGGCTCAACTCGAAGCCACGGCCTCGCGAAGTTTGCAAACGGCAGCCGTGCGTGGCGAAGAGGTCAAGCCTGAGGGCGAGTCGTTTGCGTCTCCGGCGTTCGAAGTGGCTGGCGACGAATCGACGATCGAATTGTCTTGGCAAGATCACGATGGACTTGCTGGTCGTCAACCATTCCAATTGCAAATCAAACCCTTGGAAGATGAAGCGCCATCGGTTACGGCGCAAGGCTTGCCGCGGCAGGCAGTGATCTTGGATACCGAGCAAGTGAATTTCACCGCGTTGGCGGCTGATGACTTCGGCATCAAGCGACTGGGAATTTCTTGGAAGGGTGCCGACGGAACGCTGGTTGCACAACCAGCTCAAGGCGAAAAGGTCATCTCTGGAGGCGGCCCTGAGCAGTCGTCGTTGCAGGTACCAGCAACCTTCTGCGCATCGTCGCTAGGAATCAGTCCACAGCCCGTGGAAGTCACCTTGTTTGTCGAAGACTATCTGCCCGGACGCGAGCGAGTCAATTCACCTCCGTATCTGCTTTATGTTCTAACTGCCGAAGAACATGCGATCTGGATCGCCAATCAGATGAACAAATGGCAACGTGCCGCGTTGGATGTTCGCGATACCGAAATGCAGCTTCATGAATCGAACAAGATGTTACGGCTAAACGCCATCAATGAGATGGGGCAGGACGAATTTGTTGATCAACTGCGTCGACAAGCTTCGCTGGAAGAGGCCAACGGCCGCAAGCTAAACGCCTTGACCGTTTCTGGTGCTGATCTGCTTCGTCAAGCTGCTCGCAATCCCGATATCGGCGTTGGAGATTTGGATCAATGGGCCAAGATGCTGGAAACGCTTCAAGATATCGGCGGCAATCGAATGCCGGGAGTCGCGGATCT
>CAYWNG010000967.1:0-1990 GCA_964458685.1 uncultured Pirellulaceae bacterium | reverse complement strand
GCTGTGTCAACGACTGGCCGCATTAGGTCACGAAGTCATCGCGGTCGACATGGACGCCAACGTTGTCGATCGCATCGGCGCGATTATCTCTCGAGCCGCGGTGGCTGATGCGACTGAGATCGAGACGCTCAAGCGACTTGGCGCCGAAGGAGCTGATGCTGCGGTTGTTTCCACAGGCGACGACATTACGGCCAGCATCTTGGCCTCCCTGTGCCTTCAAGACTTGAAGATTCGCGAGATCTATGTGAAGGTTATTTCAGCTAACCACGCGCGAGTCATGGAACGCTTGGGAGTTACGGAAACGGTCTTCCCCGAGCGAGACACCGCTGTCGGCCTGGCTGCCAAGATCACGGGCAAGGCATTGCTCAATTACGTCAAGCTGGGGTCGCATTTCAGCGTCCAAGAGATGGCGGTACCGACGAGCTGGACGGGGCAGAGCATTGGAGACCTGGAAGTCCGCAAGCAGTTCGAAGTGACCATTGTGGCCATCCACGATATTTTGACCGATAAATTCATGGCAACTCCGGGCCCTGGGTATCGGTTGAAGGAGTCTGACACGATTTTCGTCGCTGGCGATGATGAATCGCTGAAAAAGATTGCGGTTATCGACTGATTGTTAAACCTGCGTGCTAACTGCAAGCTAAGGATTGGTAATTCTGACTTTTCGCAACGATTCTAACGCCGACCTCTGCCTCAAGTGTCGCACCGCGCTTTCGTCGAAAAACCACGATGGTGCACGCCATGTGGAATCAGTCACAGGATGAGATGAGGCAAATCTGGGTTGGGCGATTCGCCTCGCTCCGTTATGCTGAGTCTATGGCTTGAACGGATTGAACACCACGCGAACACTAATTGCTTGATCGGACATGGGACTTTACGAGCGAGACTACTACCAGGACTCTGAAGAACTGAACCCAATTCGCCCTTGGGACGGTCGATCCATTGTTAGTACGCTGATCGTGATCAATGTCGCAATCTTCCTTGCCAATTTCATCTTTGGTGGCGGAACGAGCGACCCTGTAAATCAGCCGCTTTGGCTTCAAGCGTCCGACCTCTTCCAACCAATGCATTGGTACAAGTTCCTAACCAATGGCTTTGCTCACTCGAGAGATGTGACGCATATTCTGTTTAACATGCTCTCGTTATACCTGCTCGGCAAGGTGGTCGAGTCCAAGTATGGTCGTGGAGAGTTCTTGCGTTTCTATCTGATCACGATCGTGATCTGTTCTCTGGGTTGGGCACTTAGGTATTACTTGACCATACCAGCCGATCAGCTCGACAATCGTTACCTCATCGGTGCATCAGGTGGAGTCACTGCCATCACGATGCTTTTCGTATTCAACTTTCCCAACGCGACGCTGATGGCCTTTGGTGTTTTGCCGATTAAATCATGGGTCTATGGTCTGTTCATCGTGGCAATGAACGTAATGGGGACGGCCAAGTATGAGATCGTTGGGGCCGAAGGCAATACAGTTCAAACTGCCTATGATGTTCACTTGATCGGAGCCGCATGCGCCGCGATCTATTTCTACGGTGGCTTGAGTTTTGCAGCCATCGGAACAATGGGGAGCAAACTAGCTGGACTTACCAAGAGCAAGCCGAAGCTGAAGATTCACGAGCCGAGTCAAACTGAAAATGCCATTCCTGCGAGTATGCAAGCCGAAGCGGATCGCATTTTAGACAAGCTACATCGCGAAGGCCAAGATAGCCTGACAGCCAAAGAACGTAAGACGCTGGAAGAGTACAGTCGAGCCGTTCGTAAACTCCGACAAAAGTGATCTTAGAGCTTGGCTTTCGTAAGCGTGAATGCTAAGCCCAGAAACTACACCAGAGCGCCACATCAACAGGATCAATCGTTAACAGGATCGATAAGGCCAACATGCAGATCGAATCATGGATTAAGTCAGAGTCGATTCGCATTAAGTGTCCAGCGAAAGTCAATCTTTTCCTCGACCTGCTTGGCAAGCGACCTGACGGCTATCACGAGATC
>CAYWNG010000966.1:0-1992 GCA_964458685.1 uncultured Pirellulaceae bacterium | reverse complement strand
AGGGCGTGTGCAGAGGCCTGATACCAAATCATCTGGACGTAACCGCAATCACCGACCGAAGTTGAACGCGCTGTATGACAATAGTCTGGCCTCGTAACACGCCAATGTATGACTTGATCGCGATAACGCAGGGCGCGTGAAGAGGCCTGATACCAACTCACCTGGACGTAACCGCACATCACCGACCGAAGTTGAACGCGCTGTATCGCAATAGTCTGGCCTCGTAACACGCCAATTTTGAACGCCCGTTCTTAACTTCGGCCCACCCATTTCACCCTCACCGCTTAGGCTCGCATTACTCGCCACGCGACTTTCCCGCGCTAGACTTCACTCCGAAACTAGCAAAGTCTCCCTATTCCCCCTATACTAGCCATCGCCCCAAAGGTTGGGATTTACCTGATGATCTACACCTCTTGATTTGCACCGAATGACGACCATGGTTTTAAGAAGACTAATTCAAACCGTTCGCAAGATTCAGAATAGTTCAAGGATAGCGACTCGATCAAAGCCACTTCGACGCGCACTGCACGCCGAGTCGCTTGAGCCGAGGTTGGCAATGGCTGTCTTTTCAGTCTCAAGCAATGCTGATAGTGGTGCTGGTACTTTGCGGCAAGCAATTCTTAACGCCAACAACACGCCTGGCAGTGATTCAATCCTGTTCAGCTTGCCGGAGAGCAGTCGAGTCATCCAGCTTCAAACACCTCTTCCGTTTGTGACCGATTCCGTAGTCATTGATGCAACGAGCCAAGAGGGGTTTGCTGGACTTCCCTTGGTGGCCTTGGATGGATCGCAGATTACATCATCATTGCCATCGGGAATCGTACTTTCAGCTAGCACGAGTGAAGTTCGTGGTTTACACATCTACGGCTTTGACTACGGTATCACGGTAATGGGCGGATCGGGAAACAAGATAGAACTCAACGCATTAGGCATTGACCCCAGCGGCACCTTGCAAGTGTCGAATCGCAAGCTTGGACTCTATCTAATTGATACCAGCAACAATCGCATCGGCGGCTCAACATTGCTAGGCAATCTTATTTCAGGCAACCCAGACGCAGGAATTCGCATTGAAGGAGTCAGTTCTCAAAACATCATCGCTGGCAACTTGATCGGTACCGACCTGGATGGAGCTGCTTCAGGTGGTCCACAAGAGTATGGAGTGTTGATCGTTGGCGGGTCGGCGAATATTGTTGGAACCAATGGCGACGATGTTGATGATGATCTTGAAGGCAACCTAATCTCTGGCAACCTTCAAGCGGGAGTAACGATCTCTGGCTCCTCGCAGAATATTGTGGCTGGTAATTTGATTGGCACGGACTTCTATGGGCTACAAGGCATCACCGGCCAAACGAATGGTATCGAAGTGAACTTCGGATCAGAAGACAACCGCGTGGGCACCGATGGCGATGGAGTCGGCGATGACTGGGAGAGAAATACGATCTCTGCAAATACTCAAGCTGGAATTTACGTTTTTCAAGCCACCTCAACCCTAATCGCAGGCAACTACATTGGCTTGATGATCGATGGAATAACGCCGCTGGGCAACGGAAACTCGGGAATTGTCATTGATGACCAATCCAATTCGAATCAAATCGGTATCCCCGGTGGGCCAAACCATATCGCTGACAATGGTGGGTACGGAATATTCATTCGTAACTCCTCCTCCAATCAATTGCGAAGTAACATCATTGGAATGGACGGTTTCCAAGGAACGATCCGTGCAAATCAATCTGGAGCGATTCGCATCGAGGGCGGCTCTCAGAACACAGTTGGCGGAGCTACTAGTACAGACCAGAATTCCATTGGTTTTGCAGACACCGTTGCTGTTTCAGTTGCTGGAAATTCATCGCGAAATAGGTTGTCGGGCAACAGCTACTTCGGGTCTCAGAATTTTGCCATCGACTTGAACGATGACGGCCCCAGCGCAAACGACGACATGGATCGAGATACTGGTCCTAACGCATTGCAAAACACTCCAGTGATTGATGCTGC
>CAYWNG010000965.1:0-1996 GCA_964458685.1 uncultured Pirellulaceae bacterium | reverse complement strand
ACTGAACAGCTCGTAATCAATTCTGAAGTCATCGATCACCACGCGACTCTTGGGAATCCCAGTCGTTCCGCCAGTTTCAAACACGTAAGTTGGACGACCTTCCAAACCCCTGGGTACCCAACGCCGAACGGGCCCACCACGCAACCAGTCGTCTTCGAATAGCGGGAACTTCTTCAAGTCCGCAAAGCACTTTACTTCCTTGAGCGGATCAAACTTCAGTTGCGACTTTTTCTCTAACCAGAACGGCGATCCCGTGCTTTCGTGAAAGTGCCACTGCACCATTTCGACGGTGTGTGCATCCAATTGTGCTGCCGCGGTTGAAGGATCAAGTTGAGGTGTGCTCATCGGATTTTCTCATGCATTCGAGGTGGGTAGAGATTCGTTCAATCGCTTCGACCTACGAAGCGCGGTGGGATCGATCGGGAGTCTATTCTCACTATCTACTGTTTGGCGACATACTGTAGTTGGATGTCGACTGCTGGCATCAGTTTTTGCAACGCATCCACTCCCGACTGCGTTACTTGAGTTCGCGTCACAATTAGCTGCTTAAGTGCTTTCAATGACTGCAGTTCAGGAAGCCCAGCATCTGAGACTGAGGTTGACCCCAGATGCAAGAAACTGAGTTCTCCAAGATTTCGTAACAGCGGCAAACTTGCATCGGTGATCTTTGTATTGTCCAGGTTCAACCACTGAAGTCGACCGAGTTGCGACACATGTTGCATTCCAGCATCGGACACGGATGTGCTCCACAAATTCAGACGCTTAAGAGTCGTTAATTTGCCAAGTGTTGTGAGTGCAGCATCGTCGATCTTGGAGCATTCGCTAAGGTCCAACTCCTCCAAAACTAACCCAGCCAAACCAGCCAACCCGGCACTACTGACTTCTGTCTGGGCCAAGCGAAGCTTTTTGAGTTCCGACAACTTAGAGAGGCTTACTAAACCCGCATCATCAATCATCGTACCCGCAAGATAAAGCTCACTTAAGTTTTTGCAGTTTTCGACTTGAGCCACAGTTCGTGAGCCAATCTTTACACCGTCAAGGGCGAGCAGCTTTAACTGTTCTTGCTTTTTCAAGAACTCGGTACCAGCATCGGTCACGTCGCAGTTGCCAAGCTTGCCGCTCAGCCGCACGGACCGCAATTTCAACATCGATGTTGTTAGTGTGATCAACTGTTGGTCGCCGATGGGACACTCGCGCAGATCCAAATTCTGCAATCCCTGCAATTGGCTTAGACTGGCCCAGCCTGCATCGGTCAATGAAGACTGTCGGATGACCAACTGCGTCAAGGTATCGACCTTGGCCAGCTCTTCAGCCAGCATGTCGGACATCTCAACCCGGCTGAAGTCGGCGGACTCAATTGCTCCGGTCTTGGCACTAGTACCTAGCTTCACACCAGCCTTATCCAACAAAGCCTGGGCCTCTGCCTGTGGATTGTCGGGCTTCGTGGTCGCATTGGGAGGATTCGAATTGCTGGTCGTAGCCTTATTTGACGACGAATCACAGCCAACGCTGACCGTTAACCATGCCAAGAGCGCCAACCATTGAATTGCCGAAACGGGCTTCACCCGTAGGTAAGCCCGTGCAATTTTGCTAGTTGCCGCGTTTGCTGCCGCGTTATCAGTTGCAGCTTGGTGCTGAATCATCACCACCCAAGGCTCCTACAGCGATTTACTTGTTGGCAGCAGCCTCGCGAGCAGACAGCCAATACAACAGGGGTGTGGCAACGAACATCGAACTGTACGTTCCCACCGAAATACCAACCAACAAAGCAAACGCAAAGGTGTGAATGCCCTCTCCACCCCAAACATACAACACGAAGACCGTCAACAAGGTTGTACCGCTGGTGAGGATCGTTCGACTGAGCGTTTGGTTGAGCGATGCGTTGAGCATCTCGAGAGTCACACGTGGACTGCGACCTCGCAGCTCGCGAATACGGTCGAAAATAACGATCGTATCATTGAGCGAATAGCCGATGATCGTCAGGATCGCGGCGATG
>CAYWNG010000964.1:0-2004 GCA_964458685.1 uncultured Pirellulaceae bacterium | reverse complement strand
GTCAAACTTTTGGTCGCGTCGTTTGCTGTTGAGATCCAGCAATAGAAACGTCGATCTCGCGTGGGCAGCTGCCGCATGCAACGCTTCACTGATCAGGTCGCTTGCAATGTGCAGCGAGAGGTAGACCGGCCTCGATTGAAGCTCCAGCGATAAGTTACCGAGGAACCAGACTCGGCGACTCTTGTCGAGCCACTCCGGCTTGCGCCCAAGGTTGAGCACAGCGTTCAACTCCGCTGCGAGTTGCCTGCTGTTGAGCTGATGGCAAATCACATCGGCGCGGAGAACCTCTCTCGATTCACCGGTACTTTCACAGAACGCCACGAAGCTGTCGTCGTTCTCAACGACCTTCAATGAGGACCAAGGAGTACGACTTGGCAATCTACCTGCAACGATATTCGTCGCCTCGAGAAAGCGGCTTAGCGGCTCAAACTCCATCCCGAGCCGCTCGCGCCAAACATCCTTGACATCCATGAGCAATGGCGATTCCTCAATAGCTCGCCACAGCTTGGTCATCCTTGTTCACTCCTTTTGCTGCCCTTGCACCCGTCTTCATGACAAACCTTCGTAGCAACAGCCAGTCCTCGATGTATCGGGAATACTCATCGCGAGTGTAAGACGACGAATTGCCCGTATACAAAGTCAGATTGCGTCGTGCCTTGACGTGTCGATACTTGATCCGAAAATTGGCACGATCCAGCGGACCTTCCGCCTGAAAAAACCCGCCTCGCCACTTCAAGTCGGCGAAGAAATCATCCGCTCCGTGGATGATGTAGCGATTGAATGGTCCGCCCAGCCAGACTCGGTAGTTGAGCAGAACGATCTCTTCGATGGCATCGAGCTCGCCTGGGGACAAAGCATCCTCGCCAAGCTCCGATAGTGGTGCGAGCGTATAACGACTGAAGATTCCAAAGTACTCGGGATCGTCGAACAACAGCTTCCCGAAGATCCGGGAATAGATTGGGTAGGAGCTCTTCAAGCTTGAGTTGAGCATCAGCACTTCTTCGCTCAGGTCGTAGATCATCGAATCCTTTTTAGCCTCCCGAAACGTGACCGTATCCATACCATCGTCATCGATCGTGGGCTTGCGATTGAACGGATCGCCGCGCCGGATGGCTATTTGGATCTCGTCGTCGACGATACGCGGAGTCATGAACACCTTGCGGCCACGGTTGTTCTTGGCAAACCAATCGCCGGCATCCTTGATGGCTAACGTCAATCGATCTTCCGTGATCGTGATTGGAGTTATTCCCGTCGACTGGACAGGTTGAAAGCACTCCATGCGTCTGGGCGTTTTCCAGGTTTGCCATGCATGCTGCGTTTCGACCATTTTCGAATCAAAAAGCCAGACCTGCATAATGATGTCAGCCAGCGAGTGCTTGCCGTCTTCATCGAACGGCATGCCCGCTTGCTGTGCCCGCGTAAGTAGGGAGTCAGCCGCCAGTGGCGTCGACATCTCCTCGACGTAATAGACGGCGTTAAGCAGTCCCTGAGGCGTCTTCATCGTCGGGTTGATCAGGACATCCACCAGCTTTTCGATAGCGGCATTGTCGATTCGGTTTGTCTCTTTAACTTCGAGGCCACGCGTTCGAAGGTAACCTTCGAACGGCTTCAGAAAAGCACAAAGCACGGTCGGGTTGATTTCTCGGATGATCTCTGGTTCACCGAGTTGTTTGAGGTTGTAAGTAGGCATAGGCGATAAAACTTCCACTCATGTTGAAACGCATCCATGGGACTCGTCAAAGACCAGCGTCTCCAAATTGCTAGCTTTAGGTAATGTAGTGGGAGTATTGAACGCTACCTCTTTGACACCTCTGGTCATGCGAAAATGGAAATTTGCTGAATTGTTCAGATTCAGCAGGAAAAACCGGCAGAAATATTTTCTCAGACTTGATCGACAGACTCTTCCACAACGGCGTTTTGGAACCCAACCTCGTCGCAGATTTGCTTCCACGCAGCTCGCTGTTCTTTCCAAGTGAGCATGGCCGCAATAGGGCGGAGCCGCTT
>CAYWNG010000963.1:0-2011 GCA_964458685.1 uncultured Pirellulaceae bacterium | reverse complement strand
AACAGGGTGGATACGGGATCTTCGGCAACATGAGGTGGGGTACCGGTAAGCAGCTCGTACAAAATGGCTCCAAGCCCATAGATATCCGCTGCAGGGCCCAAAAGCGACGAATGACCTATCGTCTGCTCGGGCGCCATGTAAGCGGGCGTTCCCAATAAATCTCCGGTGCGTGTCAGGTCGTCACCTTCGAGCAACTTTGCCAAGCCAAAATCGGTCAACTTAGGAATCGCCAGATCGATCTCTTGTGACTTACCTTGCTTATCCGAAGGCCACTGCAACAGCACATTGCTCGGTTTTAAATCGCGATGAATCACACCTTGCTCGTGGGCATGAGCCATCGCGTCGGCTAGTCGTTCTACGATTTTGGCGGCCTGCCGTTCGCCCATCACCGTGTCTTTGCGCTGGCGAGACAGGTTAGGACCATTGATAAACTCCATCACCAAAGTCGGCTGCTGCTTCAGCATCAAGACTTCAAAGACCGTCACGATGTTGGGATGAGATAATCGAGCCAGCGATGAGGCTTCTTGAATGAGTCGTCGATTCAATTCATCCTGCCGATGACTGGCTCTCAATTGCTTGAGCGCCACACGACGATGCATCACTTTATCCCAGCCTTCCCAAACATGCCCCATTCCACCTTCGCCGTGCAATCGCACAAAGTGATAGCGAGCATCCGACGTTGCCAGGTCTACTGCTCCTTCTATCAAAGATTTGGGTAGCCGCTCATCGTCCGTACGATAGTCGATGGTTTGAATCAGGCGATTGTCCGTGGTGGACTGAATCTGACGCAGTTCAGCCAACCAAGCAGGACCAATGCCACAATCAATGAGTTGCGCTACCTGTTGATTGCAACTGGCGCAGCCAGAGAGATGCGAGTCAAAATCGTCGGACTGAACTTCATTGAGAGTACAGTTCACATATTCGATGACTTGATTCGAGAACGGGCAACAGGAGGACACGATAGAAGTTCCCAAGTTTGAAGCACGACGCTGGCAGTCGATGGGCCGGCTTGCTTTCACTGACAATCAAGTCGGTTGTATTCCTGATGGATGAGTCGTTGGACACGGCATCTGGCAGCATAGATCGCATCGACACTCATAGACAATTTTTCTGCAACTTCCATGGCCGGCCGAGACTCTAGCGCTGTCATCCGAAATGCATCCCACGTCTTCTCTTCGACGCGTCCCTTCACTCGGCTGATACTGGTTTCCAGCAACTCTTGTATTGCGATCTTCTCAAACTCAGTTTCCAACTGCTGATAAGCGGCAGGGGAATCATGCAGCTTTTGAAGCAGAACTTGATCGCGATGCTTTTCGATTTTGGCTAAGGCATCACACCAGCAGCGCCAAGCGATGATTTTCATCCACGCTCGAAAGCTACCCGTGCCTTGACGCTCGAACCCCGGAATTCCTGTCATCACTGCTAACAAGGTTTCTTGAACGACGTCCTGGCTATCCGATGGTTGCAGGTTCCAACTCTGACACCACCGTTCAAGGACTACAACATATTTTTTCGCAAACTCGGCCCAGGCGGCTTCGTCTCTAGTCTTGATACGTTCCAATAGACTGAGAGGAGTGTCAGGAGTAGATGGAGCCATCAAAAGACTGCTTAATCGCCAACGGTTAATCAGGAGCGTTTGCTGCGCAAATGCCAAGGCAAAAGCTTAACCCGCCGCTGGTGCATCTACAATTGCTATAGGTCTTTGCTGTATTCAGATAGCCTAGGTCTTCTGTGAATTTTCAATGTAGTTTTTGACCCGCGTCTTTGTTCCATCCCTCAGGATGTGGTATAAATCGAATTCTTCTTCAACATTCAAGTGGACGAACCGGGCGAGACTTGCCGCAGGCCCGTATTGGGGCATACCGACCTGCGGCTTCCGTGTCTCGTCGAATTCATGTATTCGAATCCGACCTCCGTGCTAACTTTCTTGGAGAACGCCCGGAGCCTCCGCAAAAGTATGCATGAGATTGCCCAGCGGTGTACCCATTCGTCTTGACGACCAATGCCCGCT
>CAYWNG010000962.1:0-2015 GCA_964458685.1 uncultured Pirellulaceae bacterium | reverse complement strand
CGAGTCTTACCAACAAAGCAAGCGATCAAGGCTACGGCTTCGTCGTCGATGGTCTCAATTGTCTCCAAGGATTGCGAATCAACGACACGAGAATAGTCGATCTTCTCGGCACCTCGCTGCACCAACTCTCGCGCCATCGCTTGTTCGAGCACGAGTACGTTCCGCTGGCCAGATTCGTAAAGTTGCTTAGCGGCTTGGAGTGCGTGCCATAAACAGAGCGCACGCTGTCGCTGCTCAGAATCCAAGTAGCGATTGCGACTGCTCATCGCCAATCCATCACTCTCGCGAATCGTCGGACATCCTTCTACGCGGATAGGCACGTTCAAGTCTTCGACCATGCGCTTGATGACCGTTAGCTGCTGATAATCCTTTTGACCAAAGTATGCGATGGTTGCGGGAAGGATCTGAAAGAGCTTCATAACAACCGTCGTCACTCCGCGGAAATGACCAGGACGACATTGCCCTTCCAGCGGAACAGCGGCAGAAGGTGGCTCGACGTACGTTGAGAATCCTGCGGGATACAACATTTCAGAGGTTGGCGTGAAAACCATGTCGACTTGCAGGTTACGGAGTCCCGCCAAATCAGCCTCCAAGGTTCGCGGATATCGACTTAGGTCTTCATTGGGACCAAACTGCGTCGGATTGACAAAGATCGTCACGACAGTGTAGTCGCACTCAGCCTTGGAACGCTTGGCAAGCGTCAAATGCCCTTCATGCAAAGCTCCCATCGTCGGCACTAGACCAACTCGAGCTCCCGAATTGCGCCAATGGGAAACCTGCGCGTAAGCCTCATCGGGATGTGCAATGACTTTCACGATAGCTTTCCAATCTAGTTCGAAGAGGATGA
The DNA here is from genome assembly GCA_964458685.1 of uncultured Pirellulaceae bacterium. Taxonomy (GTDB): domain Bacteria; phylum Planctomycetota; class Planctomycetia; order Pirellulales; family Pirellulaceae; genus Aureliella. The sequence continues at coordinate 1,168 of CAYWNG010000962.1, read as the reverse complement.
GTGCTGCAAACGGCAAGCTACCAAGGTGTTCTTCAGCAGCATAGCGATCGTCAACGGACCAATTCCGCCGGGCACCGGAGTAATGGCACTAGCCACTTGACTGACTGGTTCGTAGTCCACGTCACCGACCAAGCTATCGCCGACGCGATTGATTCCCACATCGATCACTACAGCGCCAGGCTTGACCATGTCTGCAGTCACCAACTTCGCGCGACCAACAGCCGCGATCAACACATCGGCGCTCCGTGTGATAGAAGCCAAGTCGTTGCTTTGCGAGTGGCACACCGTAACGGTCGCATTAGCAAAAGCACTTCCGAAGCCGATATCCTTTTGAACCAACATCATGGCCATAGGCTTGCCGACAATATCGCTTCGGCCAAGTACCACTACATGTTTGCCCGCAACTTGATGACCGTATCGCGACAAAATCTGCATGACACCATGAGGCGTGCAAGGAAGAAATCGCGGACGCCCTTGGACCATCAATCCGACATTCTCCGGCGCGAAAGCATCAACGTCCTTCAGAGGCAAGGCACTATCGAGAACTCGTTGCGCGTCGATCTGTTTAGGTAAAGGCAATTGAACCAAGATGCCGTTAATCATCGGATCGGCATTCAGCTCGGCAAGTAGCTCAAGAAGGTCTTCTGTTGTCGTATTGGCCGGCTTGCGGATTACGCGACTCGCAATCCCAACGCTCTGGCAAGCCTTTTCCTTGTTGCGAACATAGACCTGACTGGCCGGGTCTTCGCCAACCAGGACGGCGGCGAGCATCGGAGCAGGTTTGCCGCTTTCGCGCCAAGAGGTGATCTCAAGGGCAATCTCTTCGCGGATTTTTGCAGCGGTGGCTTTTCCATCCAGTATTTGAGCGGTCACTCGAAGGCTCTCCAATCTTGGAAGTGATTTATCCGTTGTTAGTTTTCACGACGGCTGAAGCAAAGGCGTGAATGCTTGTCGTACAATACAACCAGGCTTCTCAGCACCCGATTCGAAGACGCATTTTACAGACTGCCCCAACTCCTTACGACGGCAACTGGAATAAACCAGCCGCTGGCGCGTTAGCGTTCGGCTTCCTTAACAGCCGAAGTGGAATAGCCCGGATCTATTTTAGGGTCGCGGCGGCTAGTTTGAAGCAATGGTAACCGGAGCCTAACGGCTTGCGGCTAGTTTC
>CAYWNG010000961.1:0-2021 GCA_964458685.1 uncultured Pirellulaceae bacterium | reverse complement strand
TCAGTAACTGACTCTCCCTACCTCGATCACTGGGCAGGAATGCAGAAGAGGAAGAGGAGGAGAACGACGGCGGAGCGTCGTGGCACACTGGGGAATCCTGGCTGCAAGCAGGCTGGACCGACTTGAGCTATAATTGCTGAGTCATAATCTTGGACTCAATGGCTCCAGTACCTTACTCTGGGCCGTTGGTGATTCTGTTTCCCTCCTTATTGACTACATCCCACCGACTCCATCGAGTAACTGCAGATGTTTCGCATCGCCGCATTCTTAGTGTTTGGTCTTTCCGCGTCCATTGTTCAAGCTGATTTCACCGTGCTGCCGACGGCGATCGCTCTGGAAGGTAGCCAGGCAACAGCCAATGTACTCGTTCAGAAGGTGATCGCCTCGTCAACGAATGAATCGCCACGCGTTGGCGTGCAAGTTAACGCTGGAGTCGAACTGTCCGTTGCCGATCCAAGTATTGCTCGAATCGAAAACGACCAGGTTCACGCTGTGGGAGACGGAGCTACTGAGCTGATCGTAAAGGTCGCGGGCGAAACCCGCGTTGCCAGGATTCCGATCACTGTCAATGGAACCACTCGGCCTCAACGGTGGCAGTTTGCATCACACGTGCAATCGATCCTCGCGCGACAAGGCTGCAACAGCGGCGCGTGTCATGGAGCGTTGGCAGGCAAAGGTGGCTTTCGATTATCGCTTTTGGGATACGACGACAAGGCCGATCATTTCACGATCACCAGCCAAGACCAAGGCCGACGCATTGAGCCTAGTAATTCAGCGGACAGTTTGCTACTGACCAAGCCCACCATGGAAGTGGCTCACAAAGGCGGCCTCCGACTTGAGAAGGGCTCACGCGACTACCAGATTCTTCAGCAATGGATCGAAGCCGGCGCCAACGGACCCAAACCAGAGGACGCGTCGCTGACTGGCATCGAAGTTCTGCCCGGTAGGTTCGAAGCTGCCATTGGCAACAAACAACAGTTGATTGTTCGCGCGCGATACGAAGATGGAAGACTGGAAGACGTTACCCATTGGGCCAAGTTCAGCTCGAGCAATGGAGCGGTTGCCGAAGTGGATGCCAAAGGTGAAGTCAAGATCGTCGGCCAGGGCCGTGGAGCGATCGTGGCGTGGTTTGCAAGTCGCATTGCCATCGCTTCGATTGACGTACCTTATCTTGTTCCGTCTCAAGCTCCATCTGGTGAAAGCGCCAATTCGGCTGCTCGAGAATTAGCCTTAAATCAGTTCGTCCCGAAAAACGATATCGATCGTATCTTGCTGGAGGAATGGCGTTCTTTAGGCTTGGCCCCTTCGGCTCAATGTGACGACGCAACTTTCTTGCGTCGAGCCTATTTGGACTTAACCGGTGCCTTGCCCGCTCCAGAAGTTGTTCAGGCCTATCTGCTGGACAGTGATGTTGCTAAGCGCGAGAAGTTGATCGACGAACTTCTGGCGAGCAAAGACTATGTGGATTACTGGTCCTATCGCTGGTCGGATCTCTTGCTGGTCAACGGCAATCTACTGCGTCCAGCCGCGGTTGAAGCGTTTTACAAGTGGATTCGAAAACAGGTTGAGAGCAACACGCCTTGGAATGAGTTCGCGCAGCAGATCATCCTTGCTAAAGGCGACAGCGTTGAAAACGGAGCGACGAACTTCTACGCGATTCATCAGACGCCAGAAGCGATGACGGAAAACACTTGCCTCGCATTTATGGGCCTTTCGATCGAATGCGCCAAGTGTCATAACCATCCTTTGGAACGTTGGACCAACGACCAGTACTACGCGATGGCCAACATGTTCTCGCGAGTTCGCGCAAAAGGTTGGGGAGGCGATTCTCGCAACGGAGATGGTCGCCGAACGCTGGTTGTGCTGGAGCGTGGCGAGCTAATTCAGCCATCGCGAGGCAAACCACAACTGCCCGCAGCACTCGATCAGCCGACGCTTGATCCTGACAGCCCAGAAGATCGGCGAGTTGCCTTGGCTCAATGGCTTACCGATTCCCGCAATAGCTATTTTAGCCGTGCGAT
>CAYWNG010000960.1:0-2022 GCA_964458685.1 uncultured Pirellulaceae bacterium | reverse complement strand
AGCCACGCTCCCAACGCCCCATACCAGCCTTGCGAAGTCACCCAAGAACCGCACCACTAGAATGCCAGCTTCCGAAAAAAACCTTCCGATTTCTAAGCTGGCCCAAGACGCCATGAGCATTTGGCAATATGGCGTTGAAGCTGTGACTCCGAAAACGCTGATGGAGAGGAAGATCCATCGCGATGGAAAATGGCTGATCGTCGATGAACAACTCGAATATGACCTATCCGCAATCGGTAGGCTTATCATCGTCGGCGCTGGCAAAGCGTCCGCGGCTATGGCTACTGAGTTCGTCAACCAACACTGTCGCGATCTTCCCAATGGCCGAGAGAGCCTTTGTGGTTGGATCAACGCGCCGGCGGGATCATTCACGCACCAAGTTGCCGGTCTTCATCTTCACACCGCGAGACCAGCCGGGATCAACTCGCCAACTCAACAGGCCATCGATGGGACTCAACAAATTTTAAAGTTGGTGGCTAGCGCGGCGCACAACGATCTTGTCATCAGCATGATCTCTGGAGGCGGTTCGGCGATCCTGGTGTCACCTCAGCCTGGAATCTCGTTGGCTGACAAGCAAGCAGTCGCTCAATGCGTTGCGGCCGCGGGCGGCAACATCGTTCAACTGAATACCATCCGTCGTTGCATTAGCCAAGTCAAAGGCGGCGGTCTGGCGCGAGCTTGCCAAGCGGGTCAATTGCTCTCACTGATTATCTCCGATGTCCTTGGCGATCCGCTTGAGATCATCGCATCGGGGCCAACCGTCACCGATCTTCGACCTGACCCCGCGCAGGCGCTTGAAGCACTGAAATCACTTGGGCTTATTCAGCATCCGCAGTTGTCCAACGTCGTTCGATGGCTGCGTAAATCAGACAAAACCTCCGTCAGCTCAAACTCAGTAGCGCAGGTTCAGAATGTCATCCTCGGAAACTTAGCAGATGCGGTAGACGCTGCTGGAGTTCGCGCTGTCGAGCTGGGCTATCGCTACTCGATGCATGTCGCTCGACAATCCGAAGGCGATGTTATGGAGGTTGCCTCAAACGCCTTTGATCAACTCAACCATCTCCGCGACGAGCCAGAAATTGATTGTTGGATTTCAGGCGGCGAGCCCACGGTGCGTTTGCCTGAAATAGATATTGGACTAGGAGGCCGCAATCAGCAGCTCGCACTTGCAGTTCTAGACCAGATGCGGCGCAGCGATTGGGCTGATGCTCATGCAAAATGGGAAATCGCTTTCCTCAGCGGCGGCACAGATGGTGAAGATGGCCCCACCGATGCTGCCGGCGCTTGGTTCGATTGGAACACACTCACCCGCGTTTCCACAATTGGCCTGGAGCCGGGAGACTATCTTCGCCGCGCGGATGCTTACCACTTTTTCCAAAAGGTCGGCGGATTGCTAGAAACTGGGCCGACAGGAACGAACGTTTGTGATCTTCGCGTTGGCTTAGTTCGTCCGCATTCCTCTTGACGCTGACGGACAAATTTGAGATGAGAAAATTGGCTGACTCGTAGCGAACACCCTGAAGAAGTCGACGAGGATAAGCCAACGCCATCAATTGATAGGAGCACAAAATGAATCGCGTTTTTTGCGCACTGCTAACAATGCTCTTCGTACTTCTAGCGAATCAGTCCAACGCACAGGACAAGTCTAAGCCTGCAATGTGGAAATTGTCCAGCGGCTCAGACTCGAAAGAGAGCAGCATGTTTAACGGGCCACAAATCAATTGGCCAAAGATGCCCACTTTTCAAGGCGTCAAGAATTCTACAGGCCGCGCGTTTAATACTGCCAAACAAACCACTGGCCGTATGTGGAACAGTACTGTTGAGTTCCTAAACCCCTGGGACGACGAGTCGAAGAGCAAAAGCAAGAGTTCGAGCACAAGTTCCAATCAGGGTGGCGCTTGGTTCTTTCAAAAGAAAGAAGAGAAGCCAGCTTATAGCACTGTCAACGATTTTCTGAAGCAAGAGCGACCAAGGCTGTAGCTTGTGATATCGCCGGCTTGGTAGGTCCTTATCTGCCGGAAA
>CAYWNG010000959.1:625-2025 GCA_964458685.1 uncultured Pirellulaceae bacterium | reverse complement strand
ACATTCAGAAGAGCTGCCCCGGTGGTCTTCTTCTTGGGCGTGTTGCCCAGTGGCGTGGCTCCATCCAGCTCAAGCCGGATACTAGTATCCATGTTGGTAGCGCTGAGCGTACAGAGTCCAGTATCTTGGACATCCATCTTGACGCATTGCAGCGCCTCGCGTGAATGGCCCTTCACGGCCAGTGCCGAAACGATGCCGAAGGCCTCGGCCAGTTTTAGTCGATTACAACTTACCCGCATTTGTTATCTTTCTTTTTCTGTAGCTGATCCCGCCAGGGTTCAGTTTGCGTCCTTAATCTTTATCTCGCCGCAACGTTCGCAGCGCAGGTAATACCGCGTCCATCTGTTCACTTCCTGTCCGCGGTAAAATCCTGCGCATTCAGCCGTTTTGTGGATGCTCCATTTATGCCAGCAACCACAAATCAGGAATTGTAATAGTCGAATCATGCTTAGAACCTCGTTTTGAAAAACGCTACTTTCGCGGAGCGAAAGGCGACACTAGCGACTATGCCACATCATCCGGGAACAACTGCAAGCGATGGGGCCCACTGTTTAGGTCATCATCACCACTGTCGAGCCGACTGAAGTTCAATCGATCGTATGGCGTCATGCCGTAGTCCTTCCAAACCTCTTCGCACAACTCGAGGTGCCGCGAGCGAATAACCAACAGCGGATTCTGCACTGCAACGCTCTCGCCAATCTCAATCGCAATCGTCTCTTCCTTCAGAGTTGAAATGCACTTCAGCACTAGCGCGAAGCTCGCACAACTAACGGTCACCGCAGCGACATCCAGAGGCGTCCACAAATCGAGAGCGGCTAACTGGCCCGTCAATCGCTCCCACTCCCGAGAAGCGTCGACGCTCAGCATCATCCAATCCGGTCGACTCGTTGCCGACTCGGGGAATTTTTCAATCGCCTTAGCAACGCGGCCACGCGGCTTGCGACGCTTCTCGGTCCCCTTCAGATCGTGAATCTCCTGAGGCGTGGCCGGTCGGCCAGTTAGCCGCTGATCCAAGTGACGGCAACGCGCCGTCATCCCAAACTTGCGAGCGAAGTAGATCGTCTCGCGTCCATGCTTCACCGCGATCTCAGCGTAGACACTCGGCTTGGGTCGCTTGTTGCTGTAACCCCATAACGCACCGCCACCCACCAGCAGCTCGGCGATCGACTCACAGTACAACGTGTAGCTTGAGCAATATGCGGCCAACGACTGCAGATCCACCGCCGCGACACGATCCGTCATCAACAAATACTCACCAACCCTCGACCACTCAGCCGCGGCACTCGGGCTCAGATCCTTCGGAGCCGCTGGCAGCTCGGCCTTAGCAACCAACTGAGCACCGCGACCAGCCACCTTGATTTTGGCTGAATTTCTTCTCCCATTTCTTTCTTTCCTGTTGA